>NZ_JALMFA010000020.1:0-122905 GCF_023242545.1 Pseudomonas sp. MWU13-2517
GCGTATTGGCTTACTTTTTCTGCTTGGGAATCCGCACCAGCTGCGTGTCCGAATAGATGTCATGCCAGCTGCGTTTGCGCTTATCGAACAGCGACCAGATAAACCCCAGCCCCACGCACAACCACGACGCTATCGACACCACAAAGCGCAGCAGCGCCTGCCACAGGCTGATGCGTGACCCGTCGGCGTTCTGTACGCGCACGCCCCACACCTGCATGCCCAGGGTTTGCCCGGAATGGGTCCAGAACTTGGCGAAGAACCCAAACAGTACAAACAACAGAATGGTCGACAGCAAGGGGTCACCGTCCAGTGCGCCGGACTCGGTGAGGGTGCGCATCCTGGCTTCGCCGATAAATGCGATCCATACCAGCTTGTAGATAAACGCCGTGACGATCAGCAGGGCGGTGCACAGCAGGAAGTCGTAGAACATCGCTGCCAGTCGACGGCCCAAGCCAACGGCGGGGAACTCGCCTTGGGGATTCAGCAAGGGTTTGGACATGGCAGGGCTCTCAAAATAAAAAAGCCATTCTACGAACAAACGCGCATAAAAAAGCCCCTGATGTCACCATCAGGGGCTTTTTGTCGCAGGAAGATCAGGCTTCTGCTTGTACCTTATCGGCTTGCATGCCTTTCTGGCCTTGCACCGCTTCGAAAGTCACCTTTTGGCCTTCCTTCAGGCTCTTGAAGCCGTTCCCCTCGATAGCGCGGAAATGCACGAACAGATCCGGACCGCTTTCTGGAGTGATAAAACCAAACCCTTTCTCGTCGTTAAACCACTTGACGGTACCGCTCTGACGTTCAGCCATTTTCTTCTTTCCTTTGACGCTAAAAATTAATGACAGCCTCTTTCACGCGAAAGAGTACTGGGCTGAGTTGCAGGAAAGTAAGAGACGTCGAACGGGTTGTAGCAAACTTTGGCTACTGCCCAGGTCCAGGTTCCAAGCGACCCATGCAAACACAGTAACTAAACTCTACGCCAACTAATACAGAAAAAACAAGCCCTGCCAAAAGCCCTGGTTTTGCTTGGCCTCATGACACTTTGGTCAACAATGCGCCGCCGGTTATATTCGATAGAAGGGATCACTTGTTATAGGTTTACCCCTAATATATTGACTATCGTCGATGCACTGTTTTATGGCGGTTGCGTTACAGTTTAGTGCACGTTAACGCAACCGCGTTACTTATAGGAACAGTCACTCAGCCGCGATAGTAACGTTGCGGCACAAATGGCATTTTACTTACACGAAGTGGCACCTTTTTCCCACGTACCAATGCAGAGACTTCGGTGTCCAGCGCCGTGTGCGCGCTGTCCAGGTAACCCATGGCCAGCGGGCCGCCCAGGCTTGGACCAAAACCGCCGCTGCAGACGGTGCCGATCACGGTGCCGTGTTCGTCGACGATTTCCGCACCCTCACGGACCGGTGTGCGCTCTTGGGGCAACAGGCCTACGCGCTTGCGGTTCACGCCGGTTTGTTGCTGAGTGAAGATGCGATCTGCGCCGGGGAAACCACCGGCACGTGCGCCGTCGGCCCGACGTGCCTTGGAGATCGCCCACAGCAAGCTGGCTTCGATCGGCGTGGTGCCAGTGTTCATGTCGTGGCCATACAGGCACAGGCCGGCTTCCAGGCGCAGTGAGTCGCGAGCACCCAGGCCGATGGCCTGCACTTCGGTTTCAGCCAGCAGGCTGCGCGCCAGGCTTTCGGCATTGGCGGCGGGCACCGAGATTTCGAAGCCGTCTTCACCGGTGTAGCCGGAGCGGCTGACATAGCAGTCCACGCCCAGCAAGCGCAGGCTGGCGAACTGCATGAAGGTCATCTTGCTGACCTCCGGCGCCAGGCGCGCCAATACCTTGACTGCCGCCGGGCCTTGCAGGGCCAGCAGGGCGCGTTCTTCGAACAGCGGCTCGATGGTGCACTGGTCGCCGATATGCGTGCGCAGGTGCGCCAGGTCCTGATCCTTGCAGGCGGCGTTGACCACCAGAAACAGTTCGTCGTTACCCAGGTTGGCCACCATCAGGTCGTCGAGGATGCCGCCCTGCTCATTAGTGAACATCGCATAGCGTTGCATGCCCACCGGCAGGTCGATGATGTCGACCGGCACCAGGGTTTCCAGGGCTTTGGCGGCATTGGCGCCAGTGAGGCGGATCTGGCCCATGTGGGACACGTCGAACAACCCGGCCTGTTCACGGGTATGCAAGTGTTCCTTCATCACGCCCAACGGATACTGTACCGGCATGTCGTAGCCGGCGAAGGGCACCATGCGCGCGCCGAGTTCGATGTGCAGCGCATGCAATGGAGTTTTCAACAGGGTTTCGGTGGACATATTCAGCTCCTGAAAAACGTGCTGGCGCGCTTTTGGGCATCAGCACTCGATAATGTTGACTGCCAAACCGCCACGGGCGGTTTCCTTGTATTTGCTTTTCATGTCGGCGCCGGTCTGGCGCATGGTGCGGATCACCTTGTCGAGGGACACAAAATGTTGCCCATCGCCGCGCAAGGCCATGCGCACCGCATTGATTGCCTTGACCGAGCCCATGGCGTTGCGCTCGATGCACGGCACCTGCACCAGCCCGCCAATCGGGTCGCAGGTCAGGCCGAGGTTGTGTTCCATACCGATCTCGGCGGCGTTTTCTACTTGGGACACACTGCCACCCAATACTTCGCACAATGCGCCGGCCGCCATGGAACAGGCCACACCTACCTCACCCTGGCAGCCGACTTCGGCGCCGGAGATCGACGCGTTTTCCTTGTACAAAATGCCGATGGCAGCGGCGGTGAGCAGAAAACGCACCACGCCGTCTTCATTCGCTCCCGGGATAAAGCGCATGTAGTAATGCAGCACCGCCGGCACGATACCGGCCGCACCATTGGTGGGCGCCGTGACCACGCGTCCGCCGTTGGCATTTTCTTCGTTGACCGCCAAGGCATAGAGATTGACCCAGTCGAGCACCGACAGAGGGTCACGCAGTGAGGACTCGGGGTTCTTGCACAACTGCCGGTGCAGGGCCGCCGCACGGCGCTTGACCTTCAAGCCGCCGGGCAAAACCCCTTCGTTGCGACAGCCGGCGTCCACGCAGTCCTGCATCACCTGCCAGATCTTCAGCAGGCCGGCGCGGGTTTGCGCCTCAGGCCGCCAGGCACTTTCATTGGTCAGCATCACCTGACTGATAGACAGCCCATAGGTGGTGCAATGGCCCATCAGGTCCTTGGCGTGCTTGAACGGGAAGGTCAGGGGGGTGGCATCTTCGACGATCCGGTCGGCGCCGGCGGCGTCTTCATCCACCACAAAACCGCCACCGACCGAGTAGTACTCGCGGCTGCGGATCTGTATGCCGGCGGCATCGAAGGCGCGAAAAATCATGCCGTTGGGGTGGTAGGCGAGGGGTTTGCGAATCATCGCCAGGTGTTCTTTCTCGTTGAACACAATGCTGTGTTCACCCAGCAGATTCAGGCGGCCGTCCTGACGCATGTGCGCCAAACGGGCTGCCACTGTGTCGGTATTCACGGTGTCCGGGTGTTCGCCTTCCAGGCCCAGCAGCACGGCCTTGTCGCTGCCGTGGCCTTTGCCGGTGGCGCCGAGGGAACCATAGAGTTCCACCTTGACGCAGGTGGTGGCGCTCAGCAGGTTGTCACGCTTGAGCCCCTCGACGAAGCGAGCGGCGGCGCGCATCGGGCCGACGGTGTGGGAACTGGAGGGGCCGATGCCAATCTTGAACAGGTCGAACACGCTAAGGGACATGGTTGTTCTCCGGTTTCTTGTTATGGGGGCAGCGGCAAGTAGCAAGCCACAAGCTGCAAGAAAAAGCCGCTTGGCTTTTAACGTGCAACTTGAAGCTTGCGGCTAATGGCTGCTTTACGCGTAGCTCTCGATCGACGGGCACGCGCACACCAGGTTGCGGTCGCCAAACACGTTGTCGACTCGACCCACGGGCGGCCAGTACTTGCCTTCGATCAGCGAGGCAACCGGATACACAGCCTGTTCGCGGCTGTAGGGGTGGCTCCATTCACCCACCAGTTCCGCCGCGGTGTGCGGCGCGTTCTTGAGCGGGTTGTCGTCCTTGTCCAGGGTGCCGTTTTCCACCGCGCGAATTTCTTCGCGGATGGCGATCATGGCGTTGCAGAAGCGGTCCAGTTCTTCCTTGGACTCACTTTCGGTCGGCTCGATCATCAAGGTCCCTGCGACCGGGAACGACATGGTCGGCGCATGGAAGCCGAAGTCGATCAGGCGCTTGGCTACGTCGTCCACGCTGATACCGCTGCTGTCTTTCAACGGGCGCAGGTCCAGGATGCATTCATGCGCCACCAGGCCGTTGCTGCCGGTGTACAGCACTGGGTAGTGCTCTTCCAGGCGACGGGAAATGTAGTTGGCGTTGAGGATCGCCAATTGCGAGGCGCGCTTGAGGCCCGCGCCGCCCATCATGCTGATGTACATCCAGGTGATCGGCAAAATGCTCGCGCTGCCGAACGGCGCCGCGCACACCGCGCCTTCCTTGCGTGCCATGGCCGCGTGGCCCGGCAGGAATGGCGTCAGGTGGGATTTGACGCCAATCGGGCCGACGCCCGGGCCGCCACCGCCGTGAGGAATGCAGAAGGTTTTATGCAGGTTCAGGTGGGACACGTCGCCGCCGAACTTGCCCGGCGCGCAGAGGCCGACCATGGCATTCATGTTGGCGCCGTCGATGTACACCTGGCCGCCGTTGTCGTGGATGATGCCGCAGATTTCGCGGATACCTTCCTCGAACACACCGTGGGTGGACGGGTAGGTGATCATCAGCGCGGCCAGGTGGTCGCGGTGTTCGATGGCCTTGGCGCGCAGGTCTTCGATATCAACGTTGCCACGGGCGTCGCAGGCAGTGACGACCACGCGCATGCCGGCCATGTTGGCGGTCGCGGGGTTGGTACCGTGGGCCGACGATGGGATCAGGCAGATGTCGCGGCGCTCTTCGCCACGGCTTTGGTGATAAGCACGGATGGCCAGCAGGCCCGCGTATTCACCTTGGGAGCCGGCGTTTGGTTGCAGCGAGATCGCGTCGTAGCCGGTGGCCGCGCAGAGCATGGCTTCAAGCTCAGACGTCAGTTGCAGGTAGCCGGCGCTTTGTTCGGCAGGGGCGAACGGGTGCAGGGCACCGAATTCGGCCCAGGTTACCGGGATCATTTCGCTGGCGGCATTGAGCTTCATGGTGCACGAGCCCAGCGGGATCATGGTGCGGTCCAGCGCCAGGTCCTTGTCGGCCAGCTTGCGCAGGTAGCGCATCAGCTCGGTTTCCGAGTGATAGCGGTTGAACACCGGGTGGCTGAGGATGGACGACTGGCGCAGCAGGGCGGCTGGCAGGGTGCTTTCAACGCCGGCGTTGAAGTCCGGCAGGGCTTTGCCATCGGCGAAGATCGCCCACAGGGTTTCGATATCGGCCTGGGTGGTGGTTTCGTCCACCGAGACGCCAAGGCGCTCGGCGTCCACCACGCGCAGGTTGATGCGCTGGGCGCGGGCCTTGTCGTGCAGGGCCGCGGTATTGGCGCCGGTGTTGAGGGTCAGGGTGTCGAAGAAATTCGCTTGTTCGACCTTCTGGCCCAGGCTGGTCAGGCCCTTGGCCAGGATCGCAGTCAGCTGGTGTACGCGCTGCGCAATCTGGGTCAGGCCTTTTGGACCGTGGTACACCGCGTACATGCTGGCGATGTTGGCCAGCAGTACCTGGGCGGTGCAGATGTTACTGGTGGCTTTCTCGCGGCGGATATGTTGCTCGCGGGTTTGCATGGCCAGACGCAGGGCCGGCTTGCCGAAACGGTCCACGGACACACCGACCAGACGCCCCGGCATGTCGCGCTTGAACGCATCCTTGGTGGAGAAATACGCCGCGTGCGGGCCACCAAAGCCCAGCGGTACGCCGAAGCGCTGCGCACTGCCGATGGCCACGTCGGCGCCGAACTCACCCGGCGGGGCCAGCAGCGTCAGCGCCAGCAGGTCAGCGGCCACGGCCACCAAGGCGTTGGCGGCGTGGAAACGCTCGGTCAGTTCGCGGTAGTCGAACACATCACCGTTGCTGGCCGGGTATTGCAACAAGGCGCCGAAGAACGGGCTGACGTCGGTCAGTTCGCGCTCATCGCCCACCACGACATCGATTCCCAGGGGCTCGGCACGGGTGCGCAGTACGTCGAGGGTCTGTGGATGGCTGTGCACCGAGGCAAAGAAGGCGTTGCTGCCCTTGTTCTTGCTCAGGCGCTTGCAGAAGGTCATGGCTTCGGCGGCGGCGGTGGCTTCGTCGAGCAGGGAAGCGTTGGCGATCGGCAGGCCGGTGAGGTCGCTGATCAGCGTCTGGAAGTTCAGCAGCGCTTCCAGGCGGCCTTGGGAGATTTCCGGCTGGTACGGGGTGTAGGCGGTGTACCAGGCCGGGTTTTCCAGCAGGTTGCGCAGAATCGGCGATGGCGTGTGGCAGTTGTAGTAACCCTGGCCGATGTACGTCTTGAACAGCTGGTTCTTGCCGGCGATGGCCTTGATCTTGGCCAGGGCCTCGGCTTCGCTCAGGCCGTCTTCCAGGCCGAGCACGCTGGTGCCCTTGATGCTTTCCGGGATCACGCTGGCGCTCAGGGCTTCCAGGGAGTCGAAGCCGAGGCTGGCGAGCATCTGCTGCTCGTCTGCCTGGCGCGGGCCGATGTGGCGGGCGATGAATTCGTTGGCGGTGCTGAGATTGATCGTCATGGCGTGCTCCTCAAGCTTCAGCGTTGGCTTTGATCAGGCGGTCGTACGCATCCTGATCCAACAGCTTAGCTACTGCGTCGACATCAGTAGGTTTGAAGCGGAAGAACCAGCCTTCGCCCATTGGGTCTTCGTTGACCAGTTCCGGGCTGCCATCGAGCTTGTCGTTGACTTCAAGGACTTCGCCGTCCAATGGCATGTACACACCGCTGGCGGCTTTTACCGACTCCACGGTGGACGCTTCGGCACCCTTGTCGTAGCGCTGCAACTCCGGCAGTTGCACGAAAACCACGTCACCCAGCGCGTTCTGCGCAAAAGCGGTGATACCCACGGTGACGCTGCCGTCAGCTTCGGCGCGCAGCCATTCGTGATCTTCAGTGAAACGCAACTCGCTCATGGAAACTCCTCAGGGCCAGATTCGTCTGGTGGACGGGATAGGAATAATGAGGAGTTGCTTAGCAAAAACGCGGCCAATGTCATTAAGTTGTTTTAAATCAACAACTTAATAAAATTGGTTATGAAATTATGCCTGTTGGCTGTAGCGATTTCGCTACAGCTGAGCCGCCGAAAAAAAGCCTATGTGGATCAAAGCCTTGCATGGCGCGCAAAAAGCAGGGTTGTAGCGATATCGTTCCACTGTAGCGCTTTCAGTACATCGGATGTCGTTCTCAGACCAAAATCCGGCCGTGCATACCCAAGGTGGGAAAGGGCACTGCTCTCCCACCGGGCCTGTATTGCACAGTTAATCCCGTTCCCGTCGTCGTCAGGGCTTGTTGGGAATGCCGTATTTGCGCAATCGATGGGCGATGGCGGTGTGCGAGGTTTGCAGGCGGCTGGCCAGTTGCCGGGTCGAGGGGTAGCTGGTGTAGAGCGTCTCCAGGAGGTTGCGCTCGAAGTCTTCCACCGCCTGTTCCAGGCTGTCGACTTCGCCGTCGCTTTGGCGGGCGACCGAGGTGCCGGCGATGTCCAGATCACCGATATCGACCAGGCTGCTTTCGCAGATGGCCGCGGCGCGGAAGATCACGTTTTGCAACTGGCGCACATTGCCCGGCCAACGGTTGCCGAGCAGCGCCGGGTAGGTGCCGGGCGCCAGGCGGCACACCGGGCGCTGGATCTGCGCGCAAGCCTGCTGCATGAAATAGCGGGCGAGCAGCAGGATGTCCTGGCCGCGTTCGCGCAATGGCGGCACTTCGACGTTGAGCACATTGAGTCGATAAAACAGGTCTTCGCGAAAGGTGCCTTCGCTGACCATCTTTTCCAGGTCGCGGTGGGTGGCGCTGAGGATGCGCACATTGACCTTCACTTCACGGTCGCCCCCCACGCGACGGAAGCTGCCGTCGTTGAGAAAACGCAGCAGCTTGGCCTGCAGATACGGCGACATTTCGCCGATTTCATCGAGGAACACCGTGCCTTGGTTGGCCAACTCCATCAGCCCCGGCTTGCCGCCGCGTTGGGCACCGGTGAAGGCGCCCGGCGCGTAACCGAACAACTCACTTTCGGCGAGGTTTTCCGGCAGTGCCGCGCAGTTCAGCGCCAAAAACGGCGCACTGTGCCGTGCACTGATCGCATGGCAGGCGCGTGCCACCAACTCTTTACCCGTGCCGGTTTCGCCCTGGATCAACAATGGCGCATCCAATGCCGCCACCCGTTGTGCCCGCGCCTTGAGGGTACGAATCACCGGGGACTCGCCCAGCAGCGCATCAAAACCTTCGGCATGGTCATGGTGCAACGCCGACAGTTGTTCGCCGATACGGTTGGGCGGGTACAGGGTGAGCAGGGCGCCCGCGTCGGTGATCGGCGTGGCGTCCAGCAGCAAGGTCTGGCCGTTGACGCTGATCTCGCGCAGGGGCAGGCGGAAGCCGTGTTCCAGCAGCGTGGCCAGCAGGGCCGGGTCGTTGAACAGCTCGCTGATGCTCTCGCCAGCGGGTTCGCGGCCGTACAGGGCGATCAATGCCGGGTTGGCCAGCAGGATCTTGCCGGCGCTGTCCAGTGCCAATACCGGGTCGGTCATGGCCGCCAGCAGGGCGTCGAGCTGCAGATGGCGGCGCTGGCCGGGAAGGATGTCGACCACCGTCACCGCCTGCACGCCCTGCACGCTGAACAGCGCATCGCGCAGTTCTTCCAGCACCTCGGCGCTGAGCGTCGGCGCATCGATGTAGACGTTGGGCGGCACCATTTCCACCGCATCCAGGTTGAGGTTGCGCCCACCGAGCAGGGCCAGGACTTCCTGGGTGATGCCGACGCGGTCGATGAAGCTGACGTGGATACGCATGGAGACGATTCTGGAGAGCGAGAGGCGGCAAGTATGCCTGACAGCTGGTGGAGATCAAAAATGTGGGAGAGGGCAAGCCCCCACCCACATTTTCCAGGGTTGTATCAGGGAGGGCCGGATTAAGCCAAGTGTTCGGGCTTGACCGGGTCCCCGGATTTCATATCCAACTGATGCCGCACATCTTCAAACATCAGATCGTAGTGCTTGTGGTGCGAACCGATGCTGCTGTGGGTTTTGGGAATGCCGTACGTTTCGACAATCTTGGTCACGTTGCTGGCGAAGTTGTACGCCTTATCCTTGGGCAGGAAGAACGTTTCCTTCAGGTCCTTGCCCTGGACGGTGCCATGCAAGGTGAACTGCATGCCTTTACCTTCGCTTTGATCCGTGACGACTTCGTAGTCCAGGCACAGGTCGTAGCTGACATCGTCCTTGTTCAGCGCATGTCGTTCGATATGCAGGTGACCCGGTTCAAAGGTGGCCATAGGCGTATCTCCTCTACTTCACAGATAGGTGATGCCAGGTTTTGCCGTGCTGATGCGTGTGCCGGCGTGGCCCTGGACGATGGCTTCGATGTCCGAGAGTGAACCGATGACCGCCGTTTTGCCAGTCCGGCGGGCGAACTCGCAGGCCGCCTGTACCTTTGGTCCCATGGAGCCGGCGGCAAAGCCGAGTTTTTCGATTTCGTCCGGATGGGCCTGGGCGATCGCTTTCTGGGTCGGCTTGCCGTAGTCGATGAAGGCCGCGTTGACGTCGGTGGCGATCACCAGCAAGTCAGCCTCCAGTTGCGACGCCAGGAGCGAGGAGCACAAGTCTTTGTCGATCACCGCCTCGATGCCGCGCAGCTTGCCGTCTTCGCCGTACATCGTCGGGATGCCGCCGCCACCGGCGCAGATCACGATGCTGCTTTTTTCCAGCAGCCATTTGATCGGGCGGATTTCAAAGATACGTTTCGGGCGTGGGCTGGCGACCACACGACGATACTTGTCGCCGTCCGGAGCAATGGCCCAGCCTTTTTCGGCGGCCAGCTTTTCGGCCTCCGCCTTGGAGTACACCGGGCCGATAGGCTTGGTCGGGTTCTTGAACGCCGGGTCCTTGGCATCGACTTCCACCTGGGTGAGCAGCGTGGCGAACGGCACTTCGAAGTCCAGCAGGTTGCCCAGTTCCTGTTCGATGATGTAGCCGATCATGCCTTCGGTTTCGGCCCCCAACACGTCCAGCGGGTACGGCGAAACCTGGGTGTAGGCCGCCGCCTGCAACGACAGCAGGCCGACCTGCGGGCCGTTGCCGTGGGCGATCACCAACTCGTTGCCCGGGTGGATCTTGGCGATCTGTTCGGTGGCGATCCGGATATTGGCGCGTTGGTTGTCCGCCGTCATGGGTTCACCACGGCGGAGCAGGGCGTTACCGCCCAGTGCAACGACGATACGCATACAAAAGTCCTTCCGTAATTCTACGTGGCGAACACGGGCAGAATGTGGGAGCAGGTCCGCTCCCACAGTTGCCCGCATTCCTTCAGTTACAAGTCAGCCAGGGTCGAAACCAGGATCGCCTTGATGGTGTGCATGCGGTTTTCCGCCTGCTCGAAGGCGATGCAGGCAGGCGACTCGAACACGTCATCGGTCACTTCGATACCGTTGGCCAAGTGCGGGTACTGTTCGGCTATCTGCTTGCCGACCTTGGTATCGCTGTTATGGAACGCCGGCAGGCAGTGCATGAACTTGGTGCGCGGGTTACCGGTGGCTTTCATCAACTCGCTGTTGACCTGGTACGGCAGCAGTTGCTTGATACGCTCGGCCCAGGCTTCCACTGGCTCGCCCATGGACACCCACACGTCGGTGTGGATGAAGTCCACGCCTTTGACCGCAGCTTTCGGGTCATCGGTGAGGGTGATGCGTGCGCCGCTTTCTTGCGCGTATTGCTTGCAACGGTCCACCAGGTCGTCGTGAGGCCACAAGGCTTTGGGCGCGCAGATGCGCACGTCCATGCCCAGCTTGGCGCCCACCAGCAGCAGGGAGTTGCCCATGTTGTTGCGCGCATCGCCGAGGTAGGCGTAGCTGATCTCGTGGATCGGCTTGTCGGCGTGTTCACGCATGGTCAGCACGTCGGCGATCATCTGGGTGGGGTGATATTCATCGGTCAGGCCATTGAACACCGGCACGCCGGCGAACTTGGCCAGTTCCTCGACGATCTCCTGCTTGAAGCCACGGTATTCGATGGCGTCGTACATGCGACCCAGTACGCGAGCGGTGTCCTTCATGCTCTCTTTGTGGCCGATCTGCGAGGAATTAGGGTCGATGTAGGTGACGTTGGCGCCTTGGTCATAAGCCGCCACTTCGAAGGCGCAGCGGGTGCGTGTCGAGGTTTTTTCGAAGATCAGCGCAATGTTGTTGCCCTTGAGGTGCTGCTGCTCGGTGCCGGTGTACTTGGCGCGCTTGAGGTCGCGGGACAGGTCCAGCAGGTAGCGCAGCTCGCGCGGGGTGTGGTGTTCCAGGCTGAGCAGGTTACGGTTGTGGATGTTGAACGCCATGATGATTCTCCTTGGATTCGGTAATCGGCCCGGTCGGCTTCGGGTGGAAGCCGCCGGGAAGATGGTCGTTTAGTAATCGATAGGGTCGCGGATGATCGGGCAGGTCATGCAGTGGCCGCCGCCACGGCCACGCCCCAGTTCACCGGCGCTGATGGTGATGACTTCCACACCGGCTTTGCGCAGCAGGGTGTTGGTATAGGTGTTGCGGTCGTAACCGATCACTACACCGGGTTCCACGGCCACCACGTTGTTGCCGTCGTCCCATTGTTCGCGCTCGGCGGCGAAGCTGTTGCCGCCGGTCTCCACCACGCGCAGGGCCTTGAGGTTGAGCGCGGCAGCCACGGTCTCGAGGAAGTTGGTTTTCTCACGCTGGATGTCGATGCCGTGCGGCTTGCTTTCGTCAGGACGCAGGGTGAAAGGGACGATTTGGTTGACCACTTCGGGGAAGACGGTGACCAGGTCGCGGTCGCAGAAGCTGAATACGGTATCCAGGTGCATCGCCGCACGGGATTTGGGCAGGCCGGCAACGATCACGCGTTCCACGGCTTTGTTCTTGAACAGGTTGCGCGCCAACTGGCCGATGGCCTGGTGGGACGAGCGCTCGCCCATGCCGATCAACACGACACCGTTGCCGATCGGCATCACGTCACCGCCTTCCAGCGTGGCGGCGCCGTGTTCGCGGTCGGGGTCGCCGTACCAGATCTGGAAGTCCGCGTTGGTGAACTCAGGATGGAATTTATAGATGGCGCTGGTCAGCAGGGTTTCCTGGCGTCGCGCCGGCCAGTACATCGGGTTGAGCGTCACGCCGCCGTAGATCCAGCAGGTGGTGTCGCGGGTGAACTGGGTATTGGGCAGCGGCGGCAGGATGAAACTGGCCTGGCCGAGGAAGCTGCGGAACATCTCGATGGTCTTGCCGCCGAAGCTGCTCGGCAGGTCATCGGCCGACACGCCACCGATCAGGAACTCGGCGACCTTGCGCGGCTCCAGGCTGCGTAGCCAGGAGCTGACTTCGTCGACCAGGCCCAGGCCTACCGTGTCAGGGGTGATCTTGCGCTCCAGAATCCAGTCCAGGGCTTCGGGGATCGCGACGATATCGGTCAGCAGGTTGTGCATTTCCAGCACATCGATGTCGCGCTCGCGCATCTTGGTGACGAAGTCGAAATGATCGCGCTTGGCCTGAGCCACCCACAGCACGTCATCGAACAGCAGTTCATCGCAGTTGTTGGGGGTCAGCCGCTGGTGGGCCAAACCTGGGGAGCACACCATGACTTTGCGCAGTTTGCCGGCTTCGGAATGTACGCCGTACTTCACTTTTTCGGTGGTCATTACAGATCCTCCAATTAACAACAGTTACAAGGTCAGGAAGCCTGCGTAGAGCCCATAGGCCGCCACCAGGGCGCCCATGACCACTGCGGCGAAAATCAGCTTCTCGACGTTGGTGAAAATCGGTTTGCCCAGTTCATGCTTGGCCTTGGCGAACAGGATCGCGCCGGGGGCGTAGAGCAAGGCGGAGAGCAGCAGGTATTTGGTACCGCCGGCGTAGAGCAGCCAGATCGCATAGACCAGGGCGATGGCACCGATGAACAGGTCTTTCCTGCGTTCGCCCAGGGCGTTTTCGTAGGTCTCGCCGCGTACCGCCAGCAACAGGGCGTAGGCTGCCGACCACAGGTACGGCACCAGAATCATCGAGGTGGCGAGGTAGATCAGCGACAGGTAAGTGCTGGCGGAAAACAGTGTGATCACCAGAAACAGCTGAACCATTGCGTTGGTCAACCACAGGGCGTTGACCGGCACGTGGTTGGCGTTTTCGCGGCGCAAAAACTCCGGCATGGTGTGGTCCTTGGCGGCGGCGAACATGATCTCCGCGCACAGCAGCACCCACGACAGCAGCGCTCCCAGCAGCGAGATGATCAGGCCGACGCTGATCAGCACCGCGCCCCAGTGGCCCACCACATGTTCCAGCACGGCGGCCATCGACGGGTTCTGCAACTTGGCCAGTTCCGGCTGGGTCATGATCCCCAGGGACAGCACGTTCACCAGCATCAGAAACAGCAGCACGGTGATAAAACCGATCACGGTGGCCTTGCCCACGTCGCTGCGTTTTTCCGCACGGGAGGAGAAGATGCTCGCGCCTTCGATGCCGATGAACACCCACACGGTGACCAGCATCATGTTGCGCACCTGGTTCAGCACGCTGCCCAGGTCGGGGTTTTTCACACCCCAGATGTCAGCGGTGAAGATGTCCAGCTTGAACGCGAACAGCGCAATCAGAACGAACAGCAGCAGTGGCACCACCTTGGCGACGGTGGTCACCAGGTTGATGAATGCCGCTTCCTTGATGCCACGCAGCACCAGGAAATGCACCGCCCACAGCAGCACCGAGGCGCCGATCACGGCAGCCGGCGTATTGCCTTCGCCGAAGATCGGGAAGAAATAACCGAGGGTGCTGAACAACAGGACGAAGTAGCCGACGTTGCCCAGCCAGGCGCTGATCCAGTAGCCCCAGGCCGATGAAAAGCCCATGTAGTCGCCGAACCCGGCTTTGGCGTAGGCATACACCCCGCCATCGAGGTCGGGCTTGCGGTTGGCCAGGGTCTGGAACACAAAAGCCAGGGTCAGCATGCCGATCGCGGTGATAAACCAGCCAATCAATACGGCGCCTACATCGGCGCTGGCGGCCATGTTCTGCGGCAAAGAAAAGATCCCGCCGCCAATCATCGAACCCACGACAAGTGCAACCAGTGCACCTAACCTGAGTTTTCCAGGAGTGTCAGACATTGCATTACTCCAATGCAGGGGAAGAGAGTCCACAGAATAATTCTGTGGGCTAATCAAACAGCTGACTCAGATCACTTTATTGGTACATTCCATTGTGAATTAATGACTTAGAATGGCGGGTCGCGGGCGAAGAAAGTCCTCGGAAAGCTCTTTCTAGAGCGCTCTCTTCATTCTGTTCAGTCAAATTGGCCGGGGTATGGACGTTTGAAACTAGACTGTATTCTCGAATGTGCAAACTTTTAGCG
Source organism: Pseudomonas sp. MWU13-2517 (assembly GCF_023242545.1). NCBI lineage: Bacteria > Pseudomonadati > Pseudomonadota > Gammaproteobacteria > Pseudomonadales > Pseudomonadaceae > Pseudomonas > Pseudomonas sp. MWU13-2517. The sequence goes on from NZ_JALMFA010000020.1 coordinate 14,513, forward strand.
CTATTTACGATAGGTGCTGGACTGCAGTATTTAAATTCCAAATAAGCCTAAACTTGATTAATTTACATGCCGCTATGTTATGAGCGTTTGAATTTTGTCGCGGTCTCTAATAAACGTTGCATTCACTGAGTTAATTAGATGAGTGCGCAGTTTTCAGCTCAACTTGTTGTTCATTCAGGAGTATTCATGTCCCAACCGGCGCAGAAACTGCGACTCAGTGCCCTGATTGCCTTGGTGGTGGGGTCGATGATTGGTGGCGGGATCTTTTCTTTGCCGCAGAACATGGCCGCCCGCGCCGGGGTGGGGGCCGTGCTGATTGGTTGGGCCATCACCGCCGTCGGCATGCTGACCCTGGCTTTTGTGTTCCAGACCCTGGCCAACCGCAAACCCGAACTGGATTCCGGGGTGTATGCCTACGCCAAGGCCGGGTTCGGCGACTACATGGGGTTTTCGTCGGCGTGGGGCTACTGGATCAGTGCCTGGATGGGCAATGTCGGTTATTTCGTGTTGCTGTTCAGCACCCTCGGCTATTTTTTTCCGGTGTTCGGCCAGGGTAATACGCCGGTCGCCATTGGCTGTGCGTCGCTGTTGCTATGGGCGGTGCATTTCCTGGTAATGCGTGGCATCAAGGAGGCGGCGTTCATCAATCAGATCACCACCGTGGCGAAGATCGTGCCGTTGCTGATGTTTATCGTGATCGCCGTCGTGGCGTTCAAGGCGGATATCTTCACCCGGGATATCTGGGGCCTGGGCAATCCAAAGCTCGGCAGTGTGGTGGATCAGGTGCGCCACATGATGCTGGTCACGGTGTTCGTATTTATCGGCATTGAAGGGGCCAGCGTGTATTCGGCTCGCGCCGAGAAACGCGCGGATGTGGGGCGCGCCACGGTGATCGGCTTTCTCGGCGTGCTGGCGCTGCTGGTGCTGGTGAATGTGTTGTCCCTGGGCATCATGAGCCAGCCGGAGCTGGCGCAACTGCAGAACCCGTCGCTGGCCGGTGTGCTGGAACATATCGTCGGGCCGTGGGGCGCGATGCTGATCAGCCTCGGCCTGGCGGTGTCATTGCTGGGGGCCTTGCTGTCGTGGGCGTTGCTCTGCGCCGAGATCCTCTACGCCACGGCCCAGGACAAGACCATGCCGGCCTTCCTGAAAAAGGAAAACACCAACCAGGTGCCGGTCAACGCCTTGTGGCTGACCAATGTGATGATCCAGGCCTTTCTGGTGATCACGCTGTTTTCCCAAAGCACCTACACCACCTTGATCTACCTCGCGTCCTCGATGATTCTGGTGCCGTACCTGTGGTCGGCAGCCTATGCCGTGTTGCTCAGTGGACGTGGCGAAACCTATGAATATGCCCAACGCCGACGCCTGCAGGATTTATTGATCGGGTTGATCGCCCTCGGTTATGCCCTCTGGCTGCTCTACGCCGGGGGCCTGAAGTACCTGCTGCTGTCCGCATTGCTCTACGCGCCGGGTGTGATCCTGTTCGCCCAGGCCAAGCGCGAGCAGGGCCGACCCTTGTTCACGCTGATCGAAAAAGGCATTTTCAGTGGTGTGGTCGCCGGCGCCGGGTTGGCGGCGTATGGGTTGTACAGCGGGGTGTTGTCGTTGTGAAACTGGTGTATCAACCGCCCTATGATTGGACGGCGATGCTGGGCTTTCTGACGATGCGGGCGATTGCCGGGCTGGAGACAGTGGTCGACGGTAGCTACCGGCGCAGCATCAGTCTGGACGGGCAACTGGGTTGGATCTGTGTGGCGCCCGGCACGGGCGATTGGCTGGAGGTCGACGTGACGTTTCCCGACGCACAGGCCCTGCCCGAGATCGAGCGCCGCTTGAGGAATATGTTTGATCTGGATGCCCAACCCAAACTGATCGGCGCGCAATTGGCCGCCGATCCGCTGATGGCCGCATTGGTTGCCGCTCGCCCCGGGCTTCGTGTTCCAGGCACTTGGGATGGATTGGAACTGGCGATTCGTGCGGTGCTGGGGCAGCAGATCACGGTGGCTGCGGCCATACGCCTGGCGGGCAAGTTGGTGGCGCACTATGGCCAGCCGCTGCAAACCCCCCACCTGGGTATTACCCATGCATTCCCCACGGCCCAGGTGCTGGCCGCGGCGGATCTGGCCACCTTGGGTATGCCCAGGGCGCGCGGGCGTACCTTATCGGGGGTGGCCCAGGCGTTACTGGATGATCCCGGATTGTTCGAGCCCAAGGCCAATCTCAAGGAGGGCGTAGCGCGGCTGGTGGCTTTGCCGGGAATCGGCGACTGGACCGCGCAGTACATCGCCATGCGCCAGATGCGTGAGCCGGATGCGTTTGCCTCGGGGGATATCGGGTTGATCAATGCGTTGGCAGCGTTGGAGGGAGGGCCGGTTTCGGCGCGACAATTATTGGCGCGTGCCGAGGCTTGGCGACCTTGGAGGGCCTATGCGGCGCAGCATTTGTGGACATCGCTGAGCCGGGGGGACTAATGACGCCGGGGCATAAGTCGCCGTCTGTAGGAGCGAGCTTGCTCGCGAAAAACGTCAACGATAACGCGTGCTGCCTGAATGAACGCGGCGCCTATGAGTTTTTCGCAAGCAAGCTCGCTTCTACAAAGAAGCCTTGCCCGATGGTAGCCCGAAGGTCACCACTGCGGCCGGTGCGAACCCAGTTCCCCGGCCGGCAAATCCCACTGCAACGGCGTGCCGCTGATGGTCAGCGGCGCCAGTAACCGATGGGCCTGGCCCCAGGCTGTCTGTTCCACCACCACGCCTTGATCATCCGGTGCTTCAGCGCGTAGCGCCGGTTGCTCGGGCACTTGCCCTGCGTCCACCAGTAACCTCGCCGTGCGCGCCAATGACAACCGCGCCGAACCGCCACGCCCGGTGTTCAAGCGCTCACTCAATGCTTGAATCGCACTGGCCGCCATCAAATACCCGGTGGTGTGATCCAGCGCCTGCAACGGCAGCGGCACGGGTCTGTCCGCGTGTTGCCAGGCCATGCCCGCATCGGCAATCCCGCTGCTCATCTGCACCAGGCTGTCGAAACCACGACGGTTGCGCCACGGCCCGCTCCAGCCGTAAGCGTTGAGACTGGCGTCGATCAAACCGGGGGCGATCCGTTGCCGTTCCTCGGTGCTGTAGCCCAGTTGTTCGAGGGCGTCAGCGCGATAACCGTGGAGCAGGATGTCGGCGTCTTTGAGCAGGCTTTCGAAGATCTGCCGGCCTTCGGGGCTTTTCAGATCAAGGCGGGCGCAACGTTTGCCGAGGGTCATCTCCGGTACGACGCCGGGTTCGTTCCAGTTGGGCGAGTCGATGCGCAGCACATCGGCACCGAGGCCGGCCAAAAAGCGGCTGGCCGCGGGACCGGCCAATACGCGGGTGAGGTCCAGCACTTTGATACCGGCCAACGGGCGTGCGACCGAGCCGAGCCAGGGTTTGTTGCTGAGGGTGTCGAACGTTTGCCGCTGCACCAATTCCTCGGCATTCACCGCCAGCCCTTGGGGATGGATTTGCCAGGCCTGCCAGGTACGCATCTGCGCTGCACAACCGCCTTCATCGACGATCGCCTGTTCCAGTTCGGCGGCAGTCCAGGCAGCCACTTTGCCGGCCATGTCGGTTCGGTCGGCGACTTTGCCCAGTATTCTTTCGGCGGCCGCGCGGTGATGGGGCGCGTTGGTGTGTAAACGGATCCAGCCATCGGCACTGGCGTAGTCGCCGGCTACCGGGTCCCACAGGGGCGGTGTTTGCCAGCCTACCGGGCGAATCGAGGACGAGAACCAGAAGGACGCCAGACGCAGGTCCACCGTGACGCCAGGCGAGCGACCGGTCTGTTGCCGGATAAGTTGCGCGACGGCCTGGCCGGCGGCGCCGATGCTGGCCGCGGCCAGCTCGGTGACGGCGAAGGTCGAGGGCAGGGCGCCGGCCGAGGTTCTGGTCAGCGGGGTGGACGGTAAATCGAGTGCGGCTTGGATGGGTGTCAGCAAGTCAGTCATCAAAGGCCCTCCGTAAGAGAAGGGCCACTATAGAAGATCATCACACTGGAGTGACAACCCCAGGTACCAACGGCAGGTCGATACTGGCGATAAAGCCGCCGTCCGGGTGGTTGGCCAGGAGCAGGCTGCCGCCATGGCGTTCCGCAGCACGGCGCGCAATGGCCAGGCCGAGGCCGTGGCCCTGGGCGGTCTGGCCGGGGGCGCGGTAAAACGGCTCGCCCAACTGGCTCAGGTGCTCGGCATCGACGCCGGGGCCGTGGTCACGCACGCTGATCAGAATGCGCTCACCCTGGCGCAGGGCCTGTAACTCGATAGGCTGCCCTGGGGGGTTGAAGCGTTGGGCATTGCGCAGCAGGTTATCCACGGCTCTTTCGATCATGGTCGGCCAGCCCTTGAGGTGCAGGTCGGTGTCGGCGCTCAGCGCTACTACTTGGTCCGGTGCGCCCAGTTGGGCGTCCTTTTGCAGGGTTTTGAGCAGCGCGGCCAGGTCCACTTCTTCGGCACTGGCGTTGTCGGCATCTACGCGGGCAAGTACCAGGATTTCGCTGATCAGTGCTTCCAGGCGGTCGCATTCGCGGGTCAGACGCGGCCACAGGCGCTCGCGCTCTTCGGAGCTGGCGCGTTCGGCCAGGGCCAGCGCGATGCGCAGGCGGGCCAACGGTGAGCGCAGTTCGTGGGACACATCGCGCAGCAATTGGCGTTGGCTGCCGATCAGGCTTTGCAAGCGTGCGCCCATGCGGTTGAAATCGTTGGCCAGCACGCCGAACTCATCGCGACGGTTGGCCAGTTGGGCCAGGCTGTTTTGTTGGTAGGTGGTCTGGCCGAGATCGTGCACGGCTCCGCGCAGACGGCTGAGCGGGCGGGTGATGGACAGCGTTACCAGCAGGCTGAACAAGGTCAGCACCACCAAGGCAATCGCCAAGGCGCTCAGCGGCCACATCAGGCTGCCTCGATGCCAGGCGTCCAGTTCCGGGTGGGGAATGCGGTAGATCAGCAGGTAGGTGTCACCGGTTTTTTCGCTGGTGTACTCGGCGGTCAGGCGCCGCCACGGCAGATGGCCGTCCTTGCTGTCGTTCTGCCTGGCCTCGAAAGCGGCGGCGCGGCGCGGGAAGGTGCCGCGCACCACCGGATCGCCGCTTTCGTTCAGCACTTGCACGTCTATGTGGTACTGGCGTTTGCGCTGTTGCAGCAATTCCTGCGCAGCGTCCTCGCCCTGGGCCTCGTAGAGCTGGGTCCATTCCTGCGCCAGGTTATTGAGGCCGGGGTGGCGGCTGAGAATCCAGGCATCTTGATTGAGCATGTGCCCAAGCAGGATCGATAACCCGGCAACCAGGGCGATGGCCAGCCAGAAACTGGCCAGAATCCGCCAGAACAATGAGCGCACAGAAAACCCTCAAACAGGAAAAGCCCAGCGGGGGCACCGCTGGGCTGGAGGTAAAGCTAGATCATTATTGCGCTTTTTGCGGCTGTTGGGCTTTCCAGGCCTGGAATTCCTTCCATTCGGCGCGGCGCTCGGCTTGCTTCTTGACGATCTCGTCGAATTTCTTCTGCTGGTCGGGTTTCAACACAGCGCGGATATCGGCCTGGGTTTTCTGCTTGCCCGCTTCGATCTCATCCTGCATGGCTTTCTGGTCGGCGGCCGGGAGTTTGTCCAGGTACTTTTTGACCAGGTCTTTGCGAGCGTGCCATTGCTCACCCATCAATTTACCGATTTGCTGGCGTTGTTCGTGGCTCAGGTCCAGTTGGCTGAATGGGCCGCCTTTGCCGCGTGGACCGTGTTCACCGCCGTGGCCCGGGCCACCCATCATGTGACCTTCAGGGCCGCCCATCGGGCCTGGACCTGGGCCTTCAGGCATGGCGGCCATGGCAACGGTCGGCAGAGCAGCGGCGAACATCAGAGCGATAAGGGTCTTGCGCATGGTGTTTCTCCTGTCTCTATTCCGGTGAGTCCGGATGTGGCTAGATTACGGAGAACAAGGTCAGGCGCCGTCAGGAGAGGGTAAAGGTTTGGTAAGGGAGAGGTGCAGGTGTAAGTTGTCAGCGGCAAGCGGCAAGCGGCAAGTGAAAAGCTCTGACTTGAAGCTTGCAGCTTGCCACTTAGAACTGCCTTACAGGCTGTAATAATAGCCCCGGCTACGCAACGCCACGATCCGTGGCCGGCCATCGGGGTGCGGGCCGATCTTCTTGCGCAGGTTGCTGACGTGCATGTCCAGGCTGCGGTCGTAGAGCGTCAGCTTGCGCCCCAGCGCGATCTGCGCCAGTTCCTGTTTGTCCAGCGGTTCGCCGGGCTGGCGCAGCAAGGCTTCCAGCAGACGGCTTTCGGAGACGGTGAGGGCGAATTCCTGTTCATCGATGCTGACCACGCCGCGTACCGGGCTGAAGCACAGGTCGCCCAGTTCCATCTGCGTTGACACGGCCGCAGGGTGGCTGCGGCGCAGCACGGCGCGCAGGCGAGCGGTGAGTTCCCGAGGGTCGCAGGGCTTGGCCAGGTAATCGTCGGCGCCCAGTTCCAGGCCGAGGATGCGGTCCAGTGGTTCACCACGGGCCGACAGCATCAGTACCGGCAACTCGGGGTGGTCATTGCGCAATTGCTTGAGCAATTCCAGGCCGCTGCCGTCGGGCAGCATCACGTCGAGCACTACCGCCGCCGGGGCGGCGTCGGCCAAGGCTTTGCGGGCGCTCAATCCGTCGTGGCAGGCGCGCACGTGAAAGCCTTCCTGGCTCAGCCAACTGGTCAGCAGCTCGCAGAGCTCCTGGTCATCATCTATCAGTAACAGCTCGCTCATGACTTACTCAATTTAGCCATTGTCGACGGCGACGGTGCCCACCGCTGGCGAAGATCCCGCACAGCAAGGCGATCAGCGCGACGGCTCCACCCGTGACGAACCACTGTTGTTGTTCGGTCAGCCAGCGCGTCAAGGCGCCACCCTGTGCTTCTTTGAGTTGCTGGGCCAGGCGTTGGTTCTCCTGACGCAAGCGATTCAGTTGGGCGCTTTCGCGGGCAGCATCCGCGCTTTGCAGTTGTTTGCCCAGTTCTTCTCGCAGCCGTTCGCTTTCTTTCAAGCGTTGCTGCAACTCGGTGATCTGGCTGCCGGCACTCAAGGACAGGGGCGTGGAACTGCCGGTGCTTGAGGTTTCTTCAGCGTGGGCCGTAGCCCCGATCATTAACACTGCCAACAGACACAACTGACGTAAGCGCATCGGAACTCCTGATTCCACACGAATATTCAGAACGTTGTCGGCAGGTTACCGGGAATAATGAGTCATTAGGAGTACGCCGAACCGATTAGGTTCGGCGCTCCCTGTATTACGGCAGGACTTGCTTGAACGGCTTGATCACGACGTCCGCGTAGACGCCGGCCGCGACATACGGATCGGCCTTCGCCCACGCCTGCGCATCGGCCAGCGAGGCGAATTCGGCAACGATCAGGCTGCCGCTGAAGCCGGCTGCGCCCGGGTCATTGCTGTCGACGGCCGGGTGTGGACCCGCCAGCACAAGGCGGCCTTCGGCTTTCAACACGTGCAGACGCTCCAGATGAGCCGGGCGCACGCTCAGGCGTTTTTCCAGGGAGTTGGCGACGTCGGTGGCAATGATTGCGTAAAGCATGTCAGTCCTCGGTTTTCGGCGTGGTGGGGTCGGCGTCATGCAGGTGGCGGGACAGGTAGATACCCTGGCCGACCAGGAACAGCACCGTCATGGCCAGGCTGCCGAACACCTTGAAGTCAACCCAGTAGTCCTGGAAGGTGAAGGCGACGAACAGGTTGGCGGCGCCGCAGAACAGGAAAAACACGATCCAGGCCACATTCAAGCGGGTCCAGACCGGCTCCGGCAGGGTCAGTGCGTGGCCCATGATCCGCTTGATCAACAGGCGGTCGCCGATGAAGTGGCTGCCGATGAACGCCAGGGCAAACAGCCAGTTCACTACCGGTGCTTTCCATTTGAGGAAGGTTTCGCTGTGGAAGGCCAGGGTCAGGCTGCCGAAGACCAGGCAGGCGACGAGGGTCAGCCATTGGCTTTTTTCCAGTTTGCGCTGGGAGATGAAGATGGCGCCATAGACCACCACGGAGCTGATGATCAGCACCGCAGTGGCGCTGTAGATGCCTCCGACGGTCAGCTCATGGCCGGCAAGATCGACGACCCTGGGGTCGAGTTTGTACACGATGAAAAACAGCAACAGCGGGATGAAGTCGATGAATTGTTTCACAGTAAGAGCCAGAAGCTGGATGTGGCGGCATAATAACAAACATCCTTGGTAGCGAAAGCGCCAGCTGACTTGAGGTTACACACTCCCGTGAATGTTGATTTGCACTGCCACAGCACGGCCTCCGACGGCGCCCTGGCGCCCGCGGTACTGGTTGCGCGAGCGTTTGAAAAAGGCGTGCGAGTCCTGTCGTTGACCGACCATGACACCCTTGAAGGCCTGGATGAAGCCCGTGAAGCCGCCCATGCCCTGGGCATGCAACTGGTCAACGGCGTGGAATTGTCCTGTACCTGGGGCGGCGCCACTATTCATGTGCTGGGCTATGGTTTCGATCAGGCGGCCCCGCCGCTGGTCAAGGCCATCGCCCAATTGCACGATGGCCGCTGGCTGCGGTCCGAGGAAATAAGCCGAAAACTCAGCCTCAAGGGTATGCCCAATGCCCTCGAGGGCGCCCGCGCCATCCAGCAGGAGCTGGGTGACAGCGGCAACGCACCGGCCCGGCCGCACTTTGCCGACTGGATGGTGCGCGAAGGTTTTGTCAAAGACCGTGCCGAAGCCTTCCGTAAATGGCTGGGTGCCGGCAAGTTGGGTGACGTGAAGCTGCATTGGCCGACCCTGGAAGACACTGTCGAGACATTGCGCGCCTCCGGCGCCTGGGTCAGCCTGGCGCACCCCTGGCATTACGATTTCACCCGTAGCAAGCGTCGCAAGCTGATTGGCGACTATATTGGAGCGGGTGGCCACGCAATCGAAGTGGTCAACGGGCATCAACCCGCCGAACAAGTCGGCAGCCTGGCGATCCTTGCCCGCGAATTTGGTCTGCTGGTCAGTGCCGGCAGTGATTTTCATGGCCCAGGCGGCTGGTCCGAGATCGGCGAGTATCGCCAAGTCCCGGAAGACCTGCCGCTCTTGTGGGGGCGATTCAAGCATGACCCCATTATTGCCACCGTCTGAACAGGTAGAACACGTGAGTCAATTCTTCCAGATTCATCCGGAAAACCCGCAAGCGCGCCTGATCAAACAGGCCGTGGAGATCATTCGCGCCGGCGGTGTGGTGATCTACCCAACGGATTCTTCCTACGCCATAGGTTGTCAGATCGGCGACAAGAGCGCGGTCGAGCGGGTCAGGCGTTTGCGTGATCTGGACAAGAACCACAACTTTGCACTGATCTGCAGCGACCTGTCTCAATTGGGGCTGTTTGCCAAGGTCGACACGGGCACCTTCCGCTTGCTCAAGGCGCACACCCCGGGGCCGTACACCTTTATCCTCAATGCCACCCGCGAAGTACCGCGCCTGTTGCTGCACCCGAAAAAGCGCACTATTGGCTTGCGGGTGCCGGAGCATCCGATTGCCCTCGCGCTGTTGGCTGAGCTGGGCGAACCGTTGATGAGCGTGTCGCTGATCCTGCCGGGTGAAGAAGAGCCTTTGTACGACCCTTACGAAATGCGCCGCCTGCTGGAAAAACATGTCGACCTGATCATCGATGGTGGCTATGGCGGCAACAAGGCCTCCACCGTGATCAACCTGGCCGATGGCGAACCCGAAGTGGTGCGCGTGGGCTGCGGTGACCCGACGCCGTTTATGGTCGAGGCCTGAATGTCGGTCGTGGAAACCGTCGATCCCCAGGCCGGCGCCCAGCAGGAACTGCCGTTCGCCATGGTCTATGGCCAGGCGGTCATGGAAATGCCCCTGGATCTGTACATCCCGCCGGATGCCCTGGAAGTCTTCCTTGAAGCGTTCGAAGGCCCGCTGGACCTGTTGCTGTACCTGATCCGCAAACAGAACATCAACATCCTCGACATCCCCGTGGCGGAAATCACCCGCCAATACATGGGTTATGTCGAGCTGATGCAGTCGGTGCGCCTGGAACTGGCCGCCGAGTACCTGGTGATGGCGGCCATGCTCGCCGAGATCAAGTCGCGCATGCTGTTGCCGCGCTCGGAGACGGTCGAAGCCGAGGAGGACGATCCACGCGCCGAACTGATCCGCCGCCTGCAGGAGTACGAGCGCTTCAAGGCTGCCGCCGAAGGCATCGACGGCTTGAGCCGGGTCGGTCGCGATGTGGTGGTGCCCAAGCTGGATGCCCCGCAGGCCCGTGCGCGCAAACTGTTGCCGGACGTGAGTCTGGAAGAGCTATTGATGTCCATGGCCGAAGTGCTGCGCCGTGGTGACATGTTCGAAAGCCACCAGGTCAGTCGCGAAGCGCTGTCGACACGCGAGCGCATGAGCGATGTGCTTGAGCGTCTCAAAGGCGGCGGCTTCGTGCCCTTTGTCGAACTGTTCACCGCTGAAGAGGGGCGCCTGGGGGTGGTGGTGACCTTCATGGCGATCCTCGAGCTGGTCAAGGAGTCTTTGGTCGAGCTGGTCCAGAATGAGCCTTTTGCGGCTATCCACGTGCGGGCGCGAGCCGAATAAAGAGCTGAATCGATGAATCTGACTGAACCCCGCGAACTGGCGCCGTTGCTGGAAGCCTTCCTCCTGGCCTCGGGTAAGCCGCAATCCCTGGAGCGCCTGTTCGAACTGTTTGAAGAAGCCGAGCGCCCTGAGCCGCCAGTGTTCAAGAAGGCACTGGAGATTCTGCGCAAGTCCTGCGAAGGCCGGGCGTTTGAGCTGGTTGAAGTGGCGTCGGGTTATCGCCTGCAGATCCGTGAGAAATTTTCCCCGTGGGTCGGTCGCTTGTGGGAAGAGCGCCCGCAGCGTTATTCGCGGGCGATGCTGGAGACGATGGCGCTGATCGCCTATCGCCAGCCGATCACCCGGGGCGAGATCGAGGATGTGCGGGGCGTGGCGGTCAACAGCCATATCGTCAAGACGTTGCTTGAACGCGAGTGGATTCGCATCGTCGGTTACCGCGACGTGCCCGGCAAACCGGCGATGTTCGCGACCACCAAGGCGTTTCTCGACCACTTCAACCTGAAAAACCTCGACGACTTGCCGCCCTTGGCCGAGTTGCGGGAGATGGAGGCCGAGCCGGTGCTCGACTTCGACGATGCCCCGGTTCCCGCCGGCCTGCAGGAATTGGCGGATGCCACGGCGGAGCCGGAAGAACCGAAGGATGAAACCAGTTTCCACACCTTGCTGCTGGAACTGGACGATATGGAGCAGGGCATCAAGACTGACTTCGACGACTTGCTGCGCGACGGCGAGGCGCAGGCTGAGCCTCAGGGGCGCACTGAGCCCGAGCCCGAGTCTGAACCCGAACCCGAACCCGAGGAAGACATCCTTGGCGTCGCCGAAGCCCGTGAAAAACTCCTGGCCGCCGTCGCTGCCCTCGAACAACCGCCGCTGAGCGACGAAGAAGACGAAGCCCGGGCCCTGGCCGAAGCCATCGAGGCCGAGCGACGCCAATTCGAAGACTGATCCGGCCTGATGATCACCACATTGATCTGCGCTAGCTTCACCGGTCGGCGGAAAAGCCAATGACTTGGTGCTAATCGACTACTCTGTGATGCGCAACGCGCGCCATGCGCGTATGATTCGCGACCCTTTGCCGACCTATTCGGCCAAAGCCCCGCTTTCAATACTCTTCAGGCCACGCCTGAATCGACCCACCGGGAGGTGCTTAAGATGAACGACAAAGACCAGAACGACAGCCAGGAAATCGGCCCAGCAGGCGAAAAACTGCAAAAGGTGCTGGCGCGTATCGGCGTGGGCTCGCGCCGCGACGTCGAAGCCTGGATCACCCAGAAGCGCATCAAGGTCAACGGCGTCGAGGCCACCCTCGGCCAGCGCGTCGACCTGCACGATGCAATCACCATTGATGGCAAGGTCATCAAGCGTGAAGAGGCCGCCGAATCGGTGCGCCGCGTAATCATGTACAACAAGCCCGATGGCGAGATCTGCACCCGTGACGACCCGGAAGGCCGTCCGACCGTGTTCGACAAGATGCCCAAGCCCAAAGAGGGTCGCTGGATCAACATCGGTCGTCTGGACATCAACACCACCGGCTTGCTGATGTTCACCACCGACGGTGAGCTGGCCAACCGCCTGATGCACCCGTCCTACGAGATGGACCGTGAATACGCCGTGCGCGTACGCGGTGAAGTCGATGACGAGATGATCGAACGTCTCAAGGCGGGCGTGGTGCTGGAAGACGGCCCGGCCAAGTTCACCGACATCAAGCAGGCGCCAGGTGGTGAAGGTTTCAACCACTGGTACCACTGCGTGGTGATGGAAGGTCGCAACCGTGAAGTACGTCGCCTGTGGGAATCCCAGGGCCTGGTGGTCAGTCGCCTGAAGCGCGTGCGTTTCGGCCCGGTGTTCTTGAACTCCGACCTGCCGATGGGACGCTGGCGCGAAATGAGCCAGTACGAAGTCGACATCCTCAGCGCCGAAGTCGGCCTGACACCGGTGGCGATGCCACAGATGAACGCCAAGAGCAAAGACAAGCTTGAGCGTATGCAGCGCAAATCGTCGCGCCCTGTGGCCCGTACCGAGCGTGTAGCCCGCACCCTGCGCCCGGCACTGAATGCTCCGGCAACCGGTGGTCGTATTTCGCGCGAGCCGCACATCGAAGGCGAACGTCGCCCAACCGCACCGTCGCGTCAGGAAGGTGAGCGTGCACCGCGTGCTCCGCGTCCTGCTCCGGCCGGTGGTCGCAGCAACCGTGGTGAGGCCGATCGCCCAGCCGACAACGCCAGCACCAAGCGTCCGGCCAAGCCGGCGGCGAACAAGCGCCCCGGCCCGAAACTGGTCGCGGACGAGCCGTCGGGCAAGCGCCGTGGCGCCCCGGCCGGTTCGGGTCAGCGCCCGGGTTTCGGTCGCAAGAAGCCGCAGTGATAGCGTAAGCGCTGCACAAAAACGCCAACCCTAGGGTTGGCGTTTTTTTACTTTAAAACAGGCTCAATAATTTTGGGGGGCGAAATCAAGCATCAGAAGGCGAAAGCGCCATCGAACACCGGCTTGTCATCCAGCGCCAGCACCCCACTGGCAAAGATCAGATCCAGGTGATGGCTGCCTTTTTGCCCGCCACCCAGGCCCAGGTGCAACCCGCAATGGCGTTCTTCAAACCCGGCATTGCGCGCATACAGGTCCTTCACGCCTTCGTTGGTCCCAATCCCCAACTCCTCGACACGCCGGTTCGACGGGTTGGCGTTCAGGTACTTGTTGAAATCATCCGCCAGCCCCGGTACGTCGCTGGCCACGCTGCAGATCGTCGAGTTCTCGATCCACAGTTCCAGAGGTGATTCCAGCACGCCATATTTGCGCGCGAACGGGATGGTGCTCAGAAAGGTGCCGACAAAACGCACTTGGCCATTGATGGCCTCGCTGTGGGTGGCGATTTCGCCGGGGGCCAGGTCGTGGTTGCCCACGCCGTTGATATTGGTCCACTTCTTGATGCTGCTCAGCGGCGCTTCCAGGCGTGAGCCGTGTTTGTCGGTAAAGCTCAGCACGCGCGCTTCGGACATGCGCCGGATCAGCGTGGCGTTGAGGTCGGCGATGCGTTGGGGCTCGACACTGAAGGTGTCGTAGAAGTAGTCGCCATAATCTTTGAACAACAGGGATTTCTTCCAGTGTTCGGCCATTACGCCTTGCAGGGCACGGATAAAGTCCGGGCCTTCGGCGCGTGGGTTGGGCAGGGTCGAAGAATCGTAGAGAAACAGGTAGAGGTCACAGGCCTCGATGGCTTGGGCCAGGGCTTCGCTGGAGGCCAGGTCCAGGCGCTGCACCTGAAAGTTGAACCGGGCGGCGCTGCCTTGGGTGATTGCCTGGGCGATGGCGTCGTAACGTTCGGTATGGCCCAGCAGCACGGTAGGGCGGTTCAGCCCGTTCAGGGCCGGGTGATGGGCGAGGTAGTAGAGAAAATGTTCGACGGCGCGGGCCTTGTCCATGACGTACGTCCTTTGATGCCTTGGGTAAGGGGGGCAGGTGCCGTGCACGGCACCTGCCGGATGCCTGCCGTTTCTTAGAAAGGCCACATCGCGGTGCCGAACGGCACAACGGCATCGGCTTGCATCATTTCAACGGCGGCCTCATGGGTCGGCGCTTCAAACCAATCGTCGAGTTGCAGTTCGGTTTCCAGGTCGTTTTCCAGTGCTTGCATGGTGTATCTCCTAGAGGACGTTGTTTGAGAACGGGCTTGCCAGCGGGCTTCGCTGGGCAAGTCCAAGAACCTAGGCGAGAGCGTTTCAGAATGCAAAAAATTTATTGACACGGTTTCATTTGAATTTTTTGTTCTGTTTTTTTGCTTTGAGCTTTTATCTGAAAAAACAGCAGGCTGGCTGAACCGATTGATCAGATTTTTCCTACCGACAATTTTCCGTTAGATGAGAGATTGAGCTGGCTGTAACGCCGATTTTACGCGATGTAACGACATATTTACGCGTTGCTCCGGGTAATCCGGGCCGCGGCCGGACCGTAAGGAATCTCTGACAGATTGTCGCGGCCGCTTGCCGGGGGCGGCCTCAAGCTGTCGAGCGGTGTACAATGCGCCGCGTTTTACTGTGACCCCCTTGCGTACCCACGCAAAAGGCCAAGACCTCAGGGTTTACCACCCCTGATAACTCCGCCCGGCCACGAGCCGGACGGGTTCGATTTCGTCACAGATAAAAACAAACAGGTGACGCATGACCGTTAGAACGACGCTGTACTCCTGGTGCCTGCGCTGGGGTTTGAGCGGCGCTGCTTGAGTCGAGATTCAAGACAGCAACGTGCATTCAACATCATCAAACCTTGCGTGAGACCCTTTTCATGAGTGGACCCCATTCCTCTTCAGGCGAGCTGAAACGCGGCCTGAAAAATCGGCATATCCAGTTGATCGCCCTCGGGGGCGCCATCGGCACCGGCCTGTTCCTGGGCTCGGCCGGGGTGCTCAAGTCCGCCGGCCCGTCAATGATCCTGGGTTATGCCATCTGCGGCTTCATCGCCTTCATGATCATGCGCCAGCTCGGCGAAATGATTGTTGAAGAGCCCGTCGCCGGCTCCTTCAGCCACTTTGCCCACAAGTACTGGGGCGGTTTCGCCGGCTTCCTGTCGGGCTGGAACTGCTGGATCTTGTACATTCTGGTGGGCATGTCGGAGCTGACCGCTGTCGGCAAATACGTGCACTACTGGTGGCCGGAGATCCCGACCTGGGTCTCGGCGGCGGCGTTTTTCGTGCTGATCAACCTGATCAACCTGGCTAACGTCAAAGTCTTCGGCGAGGCTGAATTCTGGTTCGCCATCATCAAGGTCGTGGCCATTGTCGGCATGATCGCTCTGGGCAGCTACCTGTTGGTCAGCGGCAGCGGCGGCCCGCAAGCATCGGTCAGCAACCTGTGGGATCACGGCGGGTTCTTCCCCAATGGTGTCAGCGGCCTGGTGATGGCCATGGCGATCATCATGTTCTCTTTCGGTGGCCTGGAAATGCTCGGCTTTACCGCGGCCGAAGCCGACAAGCCACGCACGGTGATCCCCAAAGCGATCAATCAAGTGATCTACCGCATCCTGATTTTCTACATCGGTGCTTTGGTGGTGCTGTTGTCGCTGACGCCGTGGGACAGCCTGCTGGCGACCCTCAACGCCTCCGGCGATCCCTACAGCGGCAGCCCCTTCGTGCAAGTGTTCTCGATGCTGGGCAGCAACACTGCCGCGCACATCCTCAACTTCGTGGTGTTGACCGCGGCGCTGTCGGTGTACAACAGCGGCACCTACTGCAACAGCCGCATGTTGTTGGGCATGGCCGAGCAGGGCGATGCGCCACGGGCCCTGGCGCAGATCGACAAGCGCGGCGTGCCGGTGCGTTCGATCCTCGCCTCGGCGGCGGTCACCCTGGTGGCGGTACTGATGAACTACCTGATCCCGCAACATGCGCTGGAACTGCTGATGTCGCTGGTAGTGGCCACCTTGGTAATCAACTGGGCGATGATCAGTTACTCCCACTTCAAGTTCCGCCAGCACATGGACCGCACCGGCCAGGTGCCGTTGTTCAAGGCGCTGTGGTACCCGTACGGTAACTACGTCTGCCTGGCGTTCGTGGCGTTCATCCTGGTGATCATGCTGATGACCCCGGGTATCCGGGTGTCGGTGTATGCGATTCCGTTGTGGGTGGCGTTTATGGCGGTGTGTTACGCCATCAAGCACAAACGCAGTACGCAGCCGGCGTTGGACGCAACAGTGTCAGCGGTGAAGTAAGCGTAAAGCGTGATCAAGCAAACCCGGCCAAGTGCCGGGTTTGTTGCTTAAGGGCCTACGTGAGGGTGCATTCGCGTATCCTTGGGCTTCCCCTTCAGAGGTGCCTGCTGCTCATGCTGGTGATTTCCAACACCGTCCACCTGCCCGACGCCGAGATCGAGCTGACCGCCATTCGCGCCCAAGGCGCCGGCGGGCAGAACGTCAATAAGGTGTCGAGCGCGGTGCACCTGCGTTTTGATATTCCGGCGTCGTCCCTGCCGGACTTCTACAAGGAGCGGTTGCTGGCGCTGCGTGACAGCCGCATCACCAGCGAAGGCGTGCTGGTGCTCAAGGCCCAGCAATATCGGACTCAGGAACAGAACCGCGCGGATGCGCTGGAGCGTCTGGTGGAGCTGATTCTCAGCGCCACCAAGGTCGAGAAGAAACGCCGTCCGACCAAGCCTACGCTGGGCTCCAAGAAGCGCAGGCTGGAATCCAAGACCAAGCGCGGTAGCATCAAGGCCGGGCGCGGCAAGGTCGACTTCTAGGCGTCGCGTGTCTCGCGAGCCTTGGGCGCTTGGCGGTACAGGTACACACTCAGCAGCAAACCACCTGTGGCGGCCAGGGCGGCGAACAGGAAGATCGAGGCGAAGCCGAAGCCTGACGCCACCGCCCCGGCCAACGGACCGGTGATGCCCAGCGACAAGTCGATAAACAGCGAGTAAGCCCCCACCGCCGCCCCGCGGCTGGACGCGGGCACCAGGTTGACGGCCTCCACGCCCAATGCCGGAAACACCAGTGAAAAGCCGAACCCGCTCAACGCCGCACCAGCCAAGGCCAGATGGGCATTCGGTGCCAGCCACAGCAACAGCAGGCCGAGGATTTCCACCGAGAGGCAGGCAATCGCCACGCGAAAACCGCCGATACGGTTGATCAGATTGCCGAACAGCAGGCGCGCGCCGATAAAGCTGGCGCCGAACAGGCTCAAGGCCCACACCGCGTTATCCCAATTCTGAGTGGTGTAATACAGGGTAATAAAGGTGGCGATGGTGCCAAAGCCGATCGAGCCCAATGCGAGTGCGCAGCCGTGTGGCAGTACGCGGCCCAGCACGTTCATGAACGGCAGGCGCACACCGGCCACAATCGGTGCGGCGACCTTGTTCCAAGCCAGCAGCAAGCCCACGATTGCCAGCAGAATGATGCTGACGCCCATGCTCCACAGCCCGAAATTTCTGACCAGCAACACGCCCAGCGGCGCGCCGACGGCCAGGGCTCCGTAGCTGGCAATGCCGTTCCAGGAAATCACCTTGGCGGTGTTCTGCGCACCCACCCGGCCGATGCCCCAGCCGATCGCACCCGACCCCACCAGGCTTTCCGCGCTGCCCAGCACCAACCGGCCGATCAGCAGGCTGCCCAGGCTGACCGCCGGCAGGCTGGAGAACCAGGCGGCAAGCAACATGAACACGCCGCTCAGTCCGCAGCCGACCAGGCCGATCAATACTGCGCGCTTGCTGCCCAGGTTATCGATGATCTTGCTGGCGTACGGGCGGCTCAACAGGGTGGCCAGGTACTGCACGCTGATCACCAAACCTGCGATGACCGCGCCATAGCCCAACTGACTATGGACATAGCCCGGCAATACGGCCAGGGGAATGCCGATATTCAGGTAGCCGATAAAAGTGAACAGCACGATGGAAACGACTTGCAGCGTGACCGCCATGGGGCGCTGGGTATCTGGCATGAGAGGGGTCCACTGTCGCAGCAGGTAAAGATAGGCTGCTAATGATACCGGCGCTTGGGCCGAGTGGGGCGGCTTTAATATCAAAAAGGCTGAATCAAGAACACGTCAGGATTTGGTCGGTGCCAGCAATTGCGTGGTTACCAGGGCAGCCAGGGCGTTTTCCTGGGTACCAAAGCGCTTGAGCAGCATCGCTTGTTTTTCGGCGCTGAGGCGGTTCCAGACTTCGACCATCTGCAAGGCAGCGTCGAGTACAGCGGCGTCGGGCGAAGCGGGGAGGGTATCGGTCATAGAGGGGATCTCGGGTGATTCAGGCCGTGTGGAAAGCGCTTGGAATTGCGCTTTCCATACGGTCTGGTACGGCTTCAGCCCTGGCGTTTGCTGTCGACTGGTTTTGCTTCTTTGGCCTCAGGCTGTTTGTTGCTGGCCTGCTGCGGTGTTGGCTGCTCGGTTGGGTGCAGGCTTGGGAAGGGGAGATTAGGTATCTCGTGCATGTGGGTCGCTCCTCGCAAGGTCTGTTTTTTCAATCGCAGGTGATTCCGCGCTCTCAAAAAGCCTTGGCAGGATACAGCACTGAAAATGACAAAAAGATTTTTATGTCGTCGTATGCATGAACTTTCATCGTGTGAACTGTCGCGTGGTCAGAACGGCACCTTGCCCAGAATCATGTCGCGGTACATCACAAAGTCGCCCAACAAGCTGTAAAACGGGTGTTGAAAAGTGGCCGGGCGGTTCTTTTCGAAGAAGAAGTGGCCGATCCAGGCAAAGCTGTAGCCGGCGACGGGTAAGGCCAACAGCAGCCCGAGCGAACCACGGCCGATGGCGTAGGCCAGGATGCCGATCACCAGGGTCGTGCCGATAAAGTGCAGGCGCCGGCAGGTACTGTTGCCGTGCTCGCTCAGGTAATACGGATAGAACTCGGCGAAGCTATTGAATTGTTTGACGTTTTCCATAGTGGTTGAGTCTCTGACAGTGATGCCGCTCGGCAGATGTTCGGCGGGTAGCGTATTTGAGTCTAGAGTGATCAGTGGTAACAGCCAGTGACAATAGATGCCACTTTAGTATCCTTGGCTCGCTGGTTGCCGGATGAGCCCGCTTTCTACAAGACGACGCCATGAGCGAACGAACAACTTCTGCAAGCTGGGCGATGGGTATAGTCAAGTCGTTGGAAATGGACGGCCTGGATTGCCGTGCGCTGTTCAAGCAGTTGGGCCTGGACTACAGCGCCCTCAGTGACCCTGATGCGCGCTTTCCGCAAGACTCCATGACCCGACTGTGGCAGCGGGCCG
Organism: Pseudomonas sp. MWU13-2517; assembly: GCF_023242545.1. NCBI lineage: Bacteria > Pseudomonadati > Pseudomonadota > Gammaproteobacteria > Pseudomonadales > Pseudomonadaceae > Pseudomonas > Pseudomonas sp. MWU13-2517. Next base: position 33,813 of record NZ_JALMFA010000020.1, read on the forward strand.
TGGAGGTGTCGGGCAACCCGGCGATCGGCCTGAACATGGGCAAGGTGGTGCGCCCCGCGTCGTTTCATGTGGCCGGTTATGCGCTGATGTCCAGCAACACACTGGCCGAAGGCTTTATGCGCCTGGTGCGTTACCAGCGCATCATCGCCGAAAGCGCCGACCTGAGCTTCCGACTGTTGCCCGAAGGTTATGCGCTGATTCTGACTGTACACGGTGACCATCTACCGCCCACCCGGCAGAGTGCCGAAGCCTCGCTGGCCTGTGCTTTGGCGCTGTGCGGCTGGCTCACCGGTCGCACCCTGCAACCGCGTAAAGTGTTGTTGCAAGGCGACCAGCCGATTGATCTGGCGCCCTACAAGCAAGCGTTTCACGCACCCTTGGAGTTCAATGCGCCCTACGACGCGCTGATTTTCGAGCGGGCCGACATGGATGCACCGTTGCCCACGGCCAACGAAGCCATGGCGCTGCTGCACGATCGGTTTGCCGGTGAATACCTGGCGCGGTTTTCCGAGAGCCGCGTGACCCACAAGGCCCGCCAGGTGCTGTGTCGTCTGTTGCCCCAAGGCGAGCCCAAGCGTGACGCGGTGGCCCAGACCCTGCATCTGTCCCAGCGCACCTTGCAGCGGCGTCTGCAGGAGGAGGGCACCAGTTTCCAGACCTTGCTCGACGACACGCGTCGCGAACTCGCCGAGCAATACCTGGCGCAGCCGAGCATGACCCTGTTGGAAATTGCCTACCTGCTGGGGTTTGCCGACCCCAGCAATTTCTTTCGCGCGTTTCGTCGCTGGTTCGACGCCACGCCCGGTGAATACCGTACGCGGCTGCTGCAGGCGTCGAAGGTCAGTGACGCCAGAACGCCGGAATACACAGTACAAACACCGTAATAATCTCCAGCCGCCCCAGCAGCATGCCGAGCGACAGGATCCACTTGGCCGCATCCGGCAGGCTGGCGAAGTTGCCGGCCGGGCCGATGGTTTCGCCCAGGCCCGGGCCGACGCCCGATACCGTGCTGGCCGCGCCGGTCAATGCGGTCATCCAGTCCAGGCCCAGCAGCGACAGGGCCAGGGCGATGGCACAGATGGTGATGGCGAAAAAAAACGAGAACGTCAGGATCGAACGCACGATTTCTTCGTCGAGGCGATGGCCGTTGTACTTTTGCTTGATCACCGCCCGGGGGTGAATCAGCTGGTTCAAGTTGGCCTTGAGCAGGATATAGGCGACCTGGAAGCGGAAGATCTTGATCCCGCCGGCCGTGGAGCCCGAGCAGCCGCCGATAAAGCCCAGGTAGAAGAACAGCATCAGTGAGAAGTTGCCCCAGATGCTGTAGTCCCCCAGCGCAAAGCCGGTGGTGGTGACCACCGAGGTAACGTTTACGGCCACATGGCGCAGCGCATCCAGCCAATGCAAGTCCGTGGTCCACCAGTACCAGGTACCCAGCACCAGCCAGGTCACGATCAGCAGCGCGAGCAAGCCTTGCACCTGCTGGTCTTTGATCAGTGCCCGTCGGTTGCCGCGCAACGTGGCCACATACAGGGTGAACGGCAAGCTGCCGAGGATCATCACCACCACCGCCACCCAATGCACCGCCGGTTGTTTCCAGTGGGCCAGGGATTCGTCGGAGGTGGAGAACCCTCCGGTCGAAATCGCCGACATGGCGTGGTTGATCGCGTCGAACAAGCCCATTCCGGCCCACCAGAACGCCAGGCTGCCAAGGATGGTGATACCGACATAAGTCGCCACGATGAGCCGCGCCACCATGTGCGAGCGCGGCATGACCTTCTCCGAGCGGTCCGAGGATTCGGTCTGGAACAGGCGCATGCCACCAATGCGCAACAGCGGCAGAATCGCCACCGCCATGCCGATGAAGCCGATGCCGCCCAGCCAGTGCAGCAGCGAGCGCCACATCAAGATACCCGGGGACATGCTGTCCAGGCCGCTCAATACGGTGGAACCGGTAGCGGTGATGCCGGACATGCTTTCAAAAAACGAGTCGGTGTAGCTGATGTGCTGGGTCAGCAAAAACGGTAACGCGGCGAAGATACACACCACCAGCCAACTGCTGACCGTCAGCAGATACATGTCCCGCGGGCGCAGATGGACGTGTTCGGGGCGGCCGGGGATAACCAGGGCCAGGCCCGCGAGAAAAGTGATCAGGCTGGCCCACAGGAACGAGGGCAGGTCGCCGGTGCGTTCGAAGATCACCAGTGTCGCCATCGGGACGACCATGGCGATCGCAAGGGTGATCAGGAAGATGCCGATGATGAAACCGATGATGCGTAGGGTCGGCAACGCCATGAAGTTCGCTCGGGTGACAGGGCAGAGGCGCCATTCTACCTAGGGTGCGGGGCATGTAAACCGCACATGAAAAAGGCGACCCGAAGGTCGCCTTGATCAACTCGGCACAGATCAGAACTCGTGATCGGCGTTATCCGGGTTCAGGTCGCTGATGCCCAGCTTGCCCGCGGCGGCTTCGATCGAGCCGGTCTGCTTGACCAGCGCCGCAATCGCGTCGCGCACGATCTGGTTGCCTTTGTCATTGCCCGCGGCGATCAGTTGGTCGTAGTGCTCGCCGTTGTTGGCGTGATCGACCATGACCTGGATCTTCGCTTCAGTGGCGGCAAGGTCTGCCTTCAGCGCTGCGTCGGCCGCCGGGTCAACCTTGGCCACCAGGGACGACAGGCTGGCGCCGGTCATCTTGGTGCCGTCGGTGCGGGTGTATTCACCCAGGTAGACGTTACGGATGCCTTTGGCGTCGTAGAAGTGCGAGTTGTGGGTGTTGTCGCTGAAGCAATCCTGTTCGTCTTCCGGCGAATTGGCTTCCAGGGAAACCTTCATGCGCTCACCGGCCAGCTCGCCCAGGGACAGGCTGCCCATGCCGAACAACATTTTACGCAGGCCGTCGGTCGCAGGTTCCGACTCGAGGGTGGCGCGGTAGTTGTCTTCGACGTTGGGTTTCCAGTTGCCGACCATTTCTTCGAGGTCGCTGACCAGCAATTGGGTGACGGCGCGCAGGTAGGTGCGACGGCGCTCGTTGTGGCCGCCGGTGGCGCCGTCGCCGGTCATGTAGTCCGACGCCGGACGGTTGCCTGCGCCTGGGCCGGTGCCGTTGAGGTCCTGGCCCCAGAGCAGGAATTCGATGGCGTGGTAGCCGGTGGCGACGTTGGCTTCGGAACCGCCCAGTTCATTGAGGCTGGCGAGTTTTTCCGGCGTGATGTCCTTGACGTCAACCTTGTCTTCGCCGACCTGGATCTGGGTGTTGGCGATGATGTTGGCGTTGGCGCCAGGGTTGCCCAGGGCGTGCTCGTAGGATTTATCGACGTAGTCGATCAGGCCTTCATCCAGAGGCCAGGCGTTCACTTGGCCTTCCCAGTCGTCGATGATGGTGTTGCCGAAACGGAACACTTCGCTCTGCAGGTATGGCACACGGGCAGCGATCCACGCGGTGCGGGCCGCTTTCAGGGTTTCGTCGTTCGGGTTGGCGAGGAAGGTGTCGATTGCGGTTTGCAGGGTTTTCGCGGTGGATTCGGCGTCGCTGTACACCGCGAATACCATGTCGGCGTAATGCGCGACCACAGCCTTGGCGGCAGCCTCGTCGACCTGGCCTGCCGGAGCCGCCGCAGGTGCGGTGGTGCTGGCGGCTGCGGGTGCTTGAGGTGCGGCCGCCTTGTCTTTACCTTCGCCGCAACCGGCGAGAGAAATGGCAAGGGCCAGCAGACTGGCGGTGGCCAGGGGCATACGAATCATGGCGAACATCCTGCTTCGGTTATTGATGGGGCACGCGAGGCGCGCAAAACTGCGACATAATGCGAAAGATTTGCATTTTGTGTAAAGGGTTATACGCGGGAAATATTTGGTATCGCTTTGCCCGGTCAGTGAATCGCTGCATTGTTGCGTTCGGACTGTTTCAAATAGGCCACCAACTCACGCGCCGGCAGTGGTTTGCTGTAGTGGTAACCCTGGCCCTCATGGCAACCCTCGGCGATGATGTAGGCCTCTTGCTCGATGGTTTCAACACCCTCGGCAATCACCTGCATGCCCAGGCTTTTACCCAACTGGATGATGGCGCGCACGATGGTGGCATCGTCGTCGTCGTCGAGCAGGTCCTGGACGAAGCTCTTGTCGATCTTGATCTTGTCCAGAGGCAGGCTTTTCAGGTAGCTCAGCGACGAATAGCCGGTACCGAAGTCATCGATGGCGATCAGCGCGCCGGAGCGCCGCAGGCTCAGTAAGTGCTGGGCGGCGGTGCTGATGTCTTCCATCAGGCCGGTCTCGGTGACTTCCAGCTCCAGGCTGCGGGGTGGCAGGCGGTAGATCTGCATCAGGTTGTTGACCACCCGCGGCAGCTCGGTGTGGTGCAACTGCACGGTGGACAGGTTGACCGCCATGCGCAGCGTGGTGAAGCCCAAGTCGTGCCATTCGCGCAACTGCCGGCATGCCTGGTCGAGTACCCATTCGCCAATCGGAATAATCGTACCGTTCTGTTCCGCCAAGGGGATAAACAGGTCTGGTGGCACCAGGCCGTGTTCCGGATGCTGCCAGCGTATCAGCGCCTCTACGCCGACCACGCGATGGTCGAGGTAACTGATCTGTGGCTGATACACCAGGTGGAATTGGTCCCGGCTCAGGGCCTCGCGCAGGTCTTTTTCCAGTTCGCGGCGGCGGCGCATTTCGCTGTCGACGCTGGCGATATAGAACTGATAGCGGTTGCGCGAGCGGCTCTTGGCCAGGGTCATCGTCTGTTCGGCTTTTTGCAGCAGCTTCTCGGTGCTGTCGCCGTCTTCCGGAAACAGCGTGATGCCGATAGTGGCGCGCAGGCGGATCTGATCCTGGTCGAGGGCGAATTCTGCCTCCAGGTCGTCCAGGATGCTTTGTGCCAGCTCGGCAGCCTCGTAAGGCTGGTCGATATCGGCTTGAACCAGCGCGAACTGATCGCCACCCAGGCGGGCCAGGGCGCCGAGGCGGCCGCTGTGGGCACGCAGACGGTCGGCCAGCGCCAGCAGCAATTTATCGCCGGCCTGGTAGGTAAACTGTTCGTTGACGCTCTTGAAGTCGTCCAGCCCGACACACAGCACCGCCACACGGCGTTGGCGGCGGCCGGCGTCGATCAGGATCTTGTCCAACTGCTCCTGCAACTTCTGACGATTCGGCAGGCCGGTGAGGAAGTCGTACTGGGCCATGCGCAGCAGGCTGGATTCGGCTTCGTGACGTAGATGAGTATTGCGCTCGATGGACTCGAGCAACTGGTTGGCCGTGTTGATCCACAACCCCAGCTCATTGCGTTCATGGCCTTTGAGCTGGGGGATTTTGTGTTCGCTGGGCCGGTCCGGGTTGATTGAGGTCAAATGCTCGATAATTCGCGACAGCGGTTTGGTCAGCAGCCAGTGATAAACCAGGTACAACACCAGGCCCATGGCCAGGGCGCGCAGCACGCCGGAAATAAAGATGATCACCGAACTGACAATAAAACCTTTGCCGTAGGTGGCCGTGTCCAGGGTGATGCTCAGGTCGCCGTAATATTCGCTGTAGGGGCCTTTGCCGACCAATGAGGTGGTGAAGGTGCGTTCCCGTCCAAGAATCAGATCGGTCAGCCAACGGGTAGGCGATTGCTGCAAGGCGCGGCTTTTTTCCGCGAGCATGGTTTCGTTGGGGTGGCCAATGGAGGCCATGCGCACGGCGTCGTCCTGGAACAGACCCTCGATGACCTGCATCCCCATCTCGCGGTCCAGGCTGTAGACGGCCTGGGTCGAGGGGTCGCGAAACATGTCGAGAATGCGCTGGGCATCGCCCGCCACGGCCTGGTGTGTCTTGTAGGCGTCGAACACAATCTGCGCCACGCTTAAAGCCACGCCCACGATCAATGCCGACAGCAGCACAACCCGTAGCAACTTCACCGACAAGCTGTTTTTGAGTTCCAGCTTCAAAGGGTCATTCCTTGTTCCGTGCGGGTAGCCTCAATATGCCATGAGTATTGGCAATCTCGGGTTGGCAGTCAAAGGAACATTGGGGCAAAAGCAGGTTTGGAGTGTGCATCGAAGTGGTGCAGGGCGGATTTGCATCCGCCTGCTGGGCGCGCAGTCAATCTCAGAAGGTCAGCGTACGCTTTGCTGTTTCCTGGGTGCTCGAAAAATCCAGGCTTTTGTTTTGAGAGTCCAAGGCGTTGCCCAGTGCTTTGGCCAGCACATCGGCGAACGGCTGGGCGAGCGGGGCGACGGCTTTGGTGACCTCTCCAACGGCTTTGGCGGCATCGCCGATGATGGGCAGCGCTGCGAGTGCTCCAATAGACATAGTTAATTCTCCGACAGGTATGAAAGGCGAATTCCTCTCGATGCCTGGGTGGCGTTGCCTGATCGCTCAGTTCCGTTGCCCACAAAAAAGCCCGGCATTCGCCGGGCTCTTTCTACTGCAAGTGTTGCTTAGGCAGTGAAGGTCTTGCCTTCGAACTGCTCAGCCACGAACTTCCAGTTGACCAGGTTCCAGAACGCTTCCACATACTTTGGACGCACGTTGCGGTAGTCGATGTAGTAAGCGTGTTCCCAGACGTCGCAGGTCAGCAGCGGGGTGTCGCCGCTGGTCAGCGGGTTGCCGGCGCCGATGGTGCTGGCCAGGGCCAGGGAACCGTCAGCCTTTTTCACCAGCCAGCCCCAACCGGAACCGAAGGTACCGACGGAAGTCTTGGTGAACTCTTCCTTGAACTTGTCGAACGAACCGAACGCAGCGTTGATGGCTTCAGCCAGCGCGCCGGTAGGTTGGCCGCCGGCGTTTGGCGCCAGGCAGTTCCAGTAGAAGGTGTGGTTCCAGACCTGAGCGGCGTTGTTGAAGATGCCGCCCGAAGAGGATTTAACGATCTCTTCCAGGGTCTTGCCTTCGAACTCGGTGCCTGGCACCAGGTTGTTCAGGTTCACGACATAGGTGTTGTGGTGCTTGTCGTGGTGGTACTCCAAGGTTTCCTTGGAAATGTGCGGCTGCAGGGCATCGTGTGCGTACGGCAGCGGCGGCAATTCGAAAGCCATGATAATTCTCCTAATCAGGTCAGTTGCGGTGAGCGCAAGGCCGATCACGGGCGGCCAAACAAGCGCCGGGGAGTTTGAACTCTTTGCGGCGCAGGGTCCGGATCATAGCACCGGGGGTGTGGCAAAACCACGCAACAACTGTGTGGGATAGAGGTTCCAGAGCGTTTTGGAATATTCCTCAGGCGCTGATCAATTGATAAGCCACGCTGAACATCATCACGGCGACCAAAAGGTCCAGCAGGCGCCAGGTTGCCGGGCGCGCCAGCCACGGGGCCAGCCACGCCGCGCCCAGTGCCAGAGTGGCGAACCACAGGAACGACGCACTGGCCGCACCGGCCACATACGCACCCGGTTCGGTCTGCTGAGCTCCCAGGGAGCCAATCAACAGCACTGTGTCCAGGTACACATGGGGATTGAGCAACGTCACCGCCAGGGCACTGAGCAAAACGGCGCGCAGCGAGCGCACCTTGAAGGCGTCGCCTTGTTCCAGGCTCTGCTTTGAGCACGCCCGACGTAGCGCCAAGGTGCCATACCACAACAGGAAGGCTGCGCCACCCCAGCGGGCAATCGCCAGCAGCAGCGGGTTCTGCGCCAGCACCGTGGCCAGGCCGAACACCCCGGCGGCGACCAGAATGGCGTCGCACACAATGCACAGTGCCGCCACCGGCAAGTGATGCTCGCGGCGCAAGCTTTGCGCCAATACGAAGGCGTTCTGCGTGCCGATCGCCATGATCAGGCCCAGGGCCACCAGCAGCCCGTTCACATAGCTCTGCCACATAAGGTCTACTCCGCGTCCGCTGCCAATTGCCGCAACACGTGCATGGCACGCTCGGCATCGGCGCGGCCGACAAACAGGTGGTCGTGGTAATAACCGGCAATCACGTTGCAACTGATGCCGGCCTTGCCCAGTGCACTGGCGAAAGCGGCAGTCAGGCCCACGGCTTCCAAGGCCGAGTGCACGTTCAAGGTGATCCAGGCCGCGACGTATTCGAAGACCAGGCCGGCTTGCTGCGCTTGTTGGCGCTCGACGATCAGCGTCAGGCCTTCCTGCTCGCGAAAGCTGCCGATGACCTCGCAGCCTTCGGGAATACGCTGGTCGGGCACGGTGCAGAACACGTAGTCGCCCTCATTCAACTGTGGGCTCATGCTGCGCAGCAGGGTTGCCAGGGCGGTTTCGCCAGCCATGTGAGGGATTCCTTTGAAAAGTTGGGAAGCAATGCTGGTCATTTTCACGGCGCAGGCTGTATAAGAAAAACCAATATTGCTGATCGCTCATTAGGAAAACTGATGTTCGACTATAAATTGCTTTCCGCCCTGGCGGCGGTGGTGGAACAGGCTGGCTTCGAACGCGGTGCACAGGTATTGGGGTTGTCGCAGTCGGCGATGTCCCAGCGCATCAAGTTGCTTGAGGCGCGCATCGGCCAACCGGTGCTGGTGCGGGTTACGCCGCCGACGCCCACGGACATCGGGCGGCGGTTGCTCAACCATGTGCAACAGGTGCGGTTGCTGGAGCGTGACTTGCAAAGCCAGGTGCCCGCGCTGGACGAGGAGGGTATGCCCGAGCGGCTGCGTATCGCTTTGAATGCCGACAGCCTTGCCACTTGGTGGGCGCAGGCGGTCAGCGATTTCTGCGCCGAACAGCATGTGTTGCTGGACTTGGTTGTGGAGGACCAGACCGTGGGCCTCAAGCGCATGCGTGCCGGTGAAGTGGCGGCTTGTATCTGCGCCAGCGAGCGCCCAGTGGCGGGCGCGCGCAGCCTGTTGCTCGGCGCCATGCGTTATCGGGCGCTGGCCAGTCCGGCCTTTATTGCCAGGCACTTTCCCGAGGGCGTGCGCGCCGAGCAACTGGCGCGCACGCCGGCTTTGGTGTTCGGTCCGGATGATTTCCTGCAACACCGTTACCTGGCGTCCCTCGGGGTGGACGGGGGTTTTGAGCACCATCTGTGCCCCTCGTCCGAAGGCTTTATCCGGCTGACAGAGGCTGGCCTGGGCTGGGGCCTGGTGCCCGAATTGCAGGTGCGCGACCAGTTGGAGAAGGGCGTATTGCTCGAGTTATTGCCAGATAAGCCCATCGACGTGCCGTTGTACTGGCATCATTGGCGCAGTGGCGGTCAGCTGTTGGGGCTGTTGACCAACCATCTCGCTCAGGCGTGTGGCCAATGGTTGGTGCCCTATCAGCAGTAACAAGCGTCAAGCTGCAAGCTGCAAGAAAAGCTTGCGGATCGTTTTTAACTTGTAGCTTGAGGCTTGACGCTGACAGCTGCATCCGTAGGAGGCTTCATGAAGATTCTGGTCACCGGCGCAAGCGGCTTCATTGGCGGGCGTTTTGCGCGTTTCGCCCTGGAGCAGGGCCTGGACGTGCGGGTCAACGGGCGACGCGCCGAGGGTGTGGAGCACCTCGTACGGCGCGGTGCCGAGTTTATCCAGGGTGATTTGAATGATGCCGACCTGGTGCGCGAGCTGTGCCGTGACGTTGAAGCCGTGGTGCATTGCGCCGGCGCTGTCGGGCTGTGGGGCAAATACCAGGACTTTCATCAGGGCAATGTGCTGGTGACCGAAAATGTCGTTGAAGCCTGCCTGAAGCAACGGGTCGGGCGGCTGGTCCACTTGTCGTCACCGTCGATCTACTTTGACGGGCGCGATCACCTGGGGTTGACCGAAGAGCAGGTGCCCAAGCGTTTCAAGCACCCCTACGCCGCCACCAAATACCTGGCGGAGCAAAAAGTCTTCGGTGCCCAGGAATTCGGCTTGGAAGTGCTGGCCCTGCGCCCAAGATTCGTGACCGGTGCCGGTGATATGAGCATCTTTCCGCGCTTGCTGAAGATGCAGCGCAAGAATCGCTTGGCCATTGTCGGCGACGGCCTGAACAAGGTCGACTTCACCAGCGTGCACAACCTTAACGAAGCCCTCCTCAGCAGTTTGCTGGCGCCGGGGTCGGCCTTGGGTCGGGCCTACAACATCAGCAACGGCACGCCGGTACCGGTGTGGGATGTGGTGAACTACGTGATGCGCCAGATGGGCCTGCCTCAGGTTACCCGTTATCGGTCCTACGGCTTGTCCTACAGCGTGGCAGCATTGAATGAGGCTTTTTGCGCCATGTGGCCGGGTCGCCCGGAGCCGGCGTTGTCACGCCTGGGGATGCAGGTAATGAACAAAGATTTCACCCTGGACATCAGTCAGGCGCGGCATTATCTCGACTACGAGCCCAAGGTCAGCCTGTGGACCGCGCTCGACGAGTTCTGCGGTTGGTGGAAGGCCCAGGATCCCGGCCTGAAGTAGCCCCACGATCCGTGACACATCGGGAACCGAATTCGTGGTTCCGGGTCGACCAGTGCGCGGGGAACGCGGTTTATAATCCCGGCGCTCGGCCTTCCAGCTAGCCATCTCATTGATTCAAGGTAGATTCATGCGTAACGATGCTAAAGACGATGATTTCGACAACGTTCCCAGCCTGCGGGCTGATCAAGGGGATGACGATGATTTCGCGCCGACTCCCGCCACCTCCGTGCGCTCGCGCAATACCAAGGTGGTGACGGTCAAAAGAGCCAGCACCGGCCCATTGTGGGCATTGGTCGGTGCACTGCTGATCGCCTTTGCCGGTCTTGCCTGGTGGAGCTTCCAGCAGATTTCCCTGATGGGTCAGCAGTTGGTCGCCACCCAGGAGAGTTTCGCGCGCATCAGCGAGGAAGCGGCGGGGCGCCTGCAGGACATTTCCGGCAAGGTCGTGGCCAGCGAGGCCAATGTGAACAACGGCAGCGAAGCGCTGAAGTTGCAGATCAAGCAACTGGAGACCCAGTTGCTGGAGCAGGGCAAGCAACAAGTCGGCGTGGCCGGCCAGGCGAGTGAACTGGACCAGCGTCTTGCGCAGATGACCACCAACACCACCGAGCTGGCCAGCGCCAATGCCAAGTTGCAGGGCCAGGTTCAGGCCTTGACCGACGCAGTCGCCAGCCTCAAGGCGACGCAGGGAGAGATCAAGGAACTGTCGACCGACGTGGCCGCCTTGAAGAAGCAGGGCAACCCGAGCGCCGCCATCGCCCGTCTGGAACAGGACCTGCTGGTACTCAAGAGCGCGCAGGAAAATCAGCCCGCCAACAGCGACGCGCCGACCAATAAAGAGTTCGACGTGTTCCGCATCCAGACCACGCGCAACATCACCACCTTGCAGAGCCAGGTGCAGAACTTGAATCAACGCCTCAATGCACCAGCGGCCGCCACGCCGCTCGGCCAGTAAATGCTGCGGGCAAATGTCACCGCTTGGTGACATTTGCCATCGGCTTCGTTACATGCCCCTTTGCCGCCCTTGGTTAGACTTCGGTCATCCCATAAAAAAAACAAAGGCCACCCATGACCACGCAACCACTGCCTGCCAGCAGTTGGCTGAATGCACCTGCCCATCACGCCTGGCTTGCGAGCGAAGGCCAGCGACTGCTGGCATTTGCCAAAGCCTCTCAGCTGCCTGACGGCTTCGGCAACCTTGATGACAAGGGCCAACTGCCGGCCAATGCCTACGCCGAAACCATGAACACCGCGCGAATGACCCACAGCTTTGCCATGGCCCATGTCATGGGGTTGCCGGGTTACGCCGACCTGGTCGCCCACGGCGTCGCGTCGCTCAGTGGACCACTGCGCGACAGTGAACACGCAGGCTGGTTCGCCACCCCCAATGCCCGCGATGGCAACCATGGCAAAGCGGCTTACCTGCATGCATTTGTCGCCCTGGCCGCCAGCTCGGCGGTGGTGGCCGGCGCACCTGGCGCACAGAACCTGCTGAACGACGCCATCCATATCATCGACCAGTTCTTCTGGAGCGAGGAAGAGGGCGTACTGCTCGAATCCTTTGCCCGGGACTGGACGGGTGTCGAGGCCTATCGCGGTGCCAACAGCAACATGCACGCCACCGAGGCATTCCTGGCGTTGGCCGATGTGACGGGTGATCCACGCTGGCTGGACCGTGCGCTGCGTATCGTCGAGCGGGTTATACACACCCATGCCGCGGCTAACCGATTCATGGTCATCGAGCACTTCGACATCCACTGGCAACCGCTGCTCGGTTACAACGAAGACAACCCGGCCGACGGTTTTCGCCCTTACGGCATCACCCCAGGTCACGGTTTTGAGTGGGCGCGGCTGCTGCTGCACCTGGAGGCCGCACGTCTGCAGGCGGGGTTGGTCACGCCGGACTGGTTGGTGACCGATGCTCAAGGCCTGTTCGCCAGCGCGTGCGAGGGTGCCTGGGCCGTGGATGGCGCTCCCGGCATCGTCTATACCCTGGATTGGAACCACCGTCCGGTGGTGCGCGAACGTCTGCATTGGACCCACGCCGAAGCCAGTGCCGCTGCCCAGGCACTGCTCAAACGCACCGCGGATCCGCATTACGAGGTGTGGTACCGACGCTTCTGGGAATTCTGCGAGACCCACTTTATCGACAGGACCAACGGCAGCTGGCACCACGAACTTGATGCCCACAACGTGCCCAGCAGCACCATCTGGGGCGGCAAACCGGACCTGTACCATGCCTGGCAGGCGGTTGTGCTACCCGTACTGCCCTTGTCACCCAGTATGACCAGTGCTTTAGGTCGGGGCTTATATGTCACAAGGTGGTGACATTTGTGCGTCCCTTTGTTACCTGCGCCCTGAACATCCATGTTTAAACTCCGTGCAGCGCAAGCTCTAGACTTGCATGCATAACAACAAGAAAAGGTACTCAGATGAACGCGATTAATCGCCTCGCCGTCGCTATTTCCATTGCCTCGTTGTTTCCCCTCAGTGCATTTGCCGCCGACTCGAAAGGGACGGTTGAAGTTGTGCATTGGTGGACCTCCGGCGGTGAAAAAGCGGCCGTAGATGTCCTGAAGGCCCAAGTCGAGAAAGACGGCTTCACCTGGAAAGACGGCGCCGTCGCAGGTGGCGGTGGCGCCACCGCCATGACCGTGCTGAAAAGCCGTGCGGTCGCCGGTAACCCACCAGGCGTTGCTCAGATCAAGGGTCCGGACATCCAGGAATGGGCATCCACCGGCCTGCTCGACACCGACGTGCTCAAAGACGTCGCCAAAGAAGAGAAGTGGGACTCCCTGCTCGACAAGAAAGTCTCCGATACCGTGAAGTACGATGGCAACTATGTCGCCGTGCCGGTCAACATCCACCGCGTGAACTGGCTGTGGATCAACCCGGAAGTCTTCAAGAAAGCCGGTATCACCAAGAATCCGACCACCCTCCAGGAATTCTACGCAGCCGGCGACAAGCTCAAGGCCGCGGGCTTCATTCCGCTGGCCCATGGTGGCCAGCCTTGGCAGGACAGCACCGTATTCGAAGCAGTGGTGCTGTCGGTAATGGGGGCTGACGGTTACAAGAAAGCCCTGGTTGACCTGGACAATGCCGCGCTCACTGGCCCGGAAATGGTCAAGGCGCTGACTGAACTGAAGAAAGTCGCGACCTACATGGACGTCGATGGCAAAGGCCAGGACTGGAACCTCGAAGCGGGCAAGGTCATCAACGGCAAGGCCGGCATGCAGATCATGGGTGACTGGGCCAAGTCCGAGTGGACCGCCGCCAAGAAAGTCGCCGGCAAAGATTACGAGTGCGTAGCCTTCCCGGGCACCGATAAAGCCTTCACCTACAACATTGACTCCCTGGCGGTGTTCAAGGTGAAAGACAAGGGTACCCAGGCCGGTCAGCAAGACATCGCCAAAGTCGTGCTGGGTGAAAACTTCCAGAAAGTCTTCAGCATCAACAAAGGTTCGATCCCGGTTCGTAACGACATGCTCCATGAAATGGACAAGCTCGGCTTCGATTCCTGCGCTCAGACCGCGGCCAAGGACTTCCTTGCCGACGCCCAGACCGGCGGCCTGCAGCCAAGCATGGCGCACAACATGGCTACTACCCTGGCCGTGCAAGGTGCGTTCTTCGATGTCGTGACCAACTACATCAACGACCCGAAAGCCGACCCGGCCGACACCGCCAAGAAACTCGGCGCTGCGATCAAGTCGGCTAAATAAAAATAAGCTGCAAGTTGCAAGCTACAAGCTGCAAGTCGTGTGTTGTATGTCTTGACGCTTGGCGCTTGCAACTGCCTTTACTCTTTCAGTGGATTTTCCCATGAGTTCTGTTGCTGTGTTCAGCAAGGCCTCGCCGTTCGATGCATTGCAGCGCTGGCTTCCCAAACTGGTGCTGGCGCCCAGCATGTTCATCGTTCTGGTGGGCTTCTACGGCTACATCCTATGGACGTTCGTTCTGTCGTTCACTACGTCCACGTTCCTGCCGAGCTACAACTGGGCGGGGCTTGCGCAATACGCGCGGTTGTTCGACAACGACCGCTGGTGGGTGGCGAGCAAGAACCTGGCGGTTTTCGGCGGGATGTTTATTGGCATCACCTTGGTGATCGGCGTGACACTGGCGATTTTCCTCGACCAGAAGATCCGTCGTGAAGGCTTTATCCGCACCATTTACCTGTACCCGATGGCGCTGTCGATGATCGTCACCGGTACGGCCTGGAAATGGCTGCTCAACCCGGGCATGGGCCTGGACAAACTCCTGCGTGACTGGGGCTGGGAAGGCTTCCGTCTCGACTGGCTGATCGACCCTGATCGCGTCGTTTACTGCCTGGTGATTGCCGCGGTGTGGCAAGCCTCCGGCTTCATCATGGCGATGTTCCTGGCAGGCCTGCGTGGGGTTGATCAATCGATCATCCGTGCCGCGCAGATCGACGGCGCCAGCCTGCCGCGCATCTACTGGAGCGTGGTGCTGCCCAGCCTGCGCCCGGTGTTCTTCAGTGCGGTGATGATCCTGGCGCACATTGCGATCAAGAGCTTCGACCTGGTCGCAGCCATGACCGCCGGTGGCCCGGGCTACTCGTCCGACCTGCCCGCCATGTTCATGTACTCGTTCACCTTCAGCCGTGGCCAGATGGGTATGGGCTCGGCCAGTGCGATCCTGATGCTCGGCGCGATTCTCGCGATCATCGTGCCTTACCTGTATTCCGAGCTGAGGACCAAGCGTCATGACTAGTCTTGCTGCCAAACCTGCCATCAGCCTGAGCCGCATCGCGATCTATGCGGTGCTGATCCTCGCTGTGCTGCTTTACCTGGTGCCGCTGGTGGTCATGCTGCTCACCAGCTTCAAGACCCCGGAAGACATCAGCACCGGCAACTTGCTGAGCTGGCCGACCGTGGTTTCCGGCATCGGTTGGGTGAAAGCCTGGGCCACCGTGGAGGGCTACTTCTGGAACTCGATCAAGATCACCGTTCCGGCCGTGCTGATTTCCACCGCCATTGGGGCATTGAACGGTTATGTACTGTCGTTCTGGCGCTTCCGTGGCTCGCAGTTGTTCTTCGGCCTGCTGCTGTTTGGCTGCTTCCTGCCGTTCCAGACCGTGCTGCTGCCCGCGTCGTTCACCCTCGGCAAGATGGGCCTGGCCAGCACTACCACCGGCCTGGTGTTTGTGCACGTGGTCTACGGGCTGGCGTTTACTACACTGTTTTTCCGTAACTACTACGTGAGCATTCCTGACGCGCTGATCAAGGCCGCACGGCTGGACGGTGCAGGTTTCTTCACCATCTTCCGTCAGATCATTCTGCCGATGTCGACGCCGATCATCATGGTCTGCCTGATCTGGCAGTTCACGCAGATCTGGAACGACTTCCTGTTCGGCGTTGTGTTCTCCAGCGGCGACTCCCAGCCCATCACGGTGGCGCTGAACAACCTGGTCAACACCAGCACCGGGGCCAAGGAATATAACGTGGATATGGCGGCGGCGATGATCGCCGGGCTGCCGACCCTGCTGGTCTATGTGATCGCAGGCAAGTATTTCGTGCGCGGCCTCACGGCTGGCGCGGTCAAGGGGTAATCATGGCTACGCTTGAACTTCGCAATGTAAACAAGACCTATGGCGCCGGCTTGCCCGACACCTTGAAGAACATCGAGCTGTCGATCAAGGAAGGCGAATTCCTGATCCTGGTCGGCCCCTCGGGTTGCGGTAAATCCACGCTGATGAACTGCATCGCCGGGCTTGAGACCATCACCGGCGGCGCGATCATGATCGGCGATCAGGACGTCAGCGGCATGAGCCCCAAGGACCGTGACATCGCCATGGTGTTCCAGTCCTACGCGCTGTACCCGACCATGAGCGTGCGCGAGAACATCGAGTTCGGTCTCAAGATCCGCAAGATGCCCCAGGCCGATATCGACGCCGAAGTGGCGCGCGTGGCCAAGCTGTTGCAGATCGAACATCTGCTCAACCGCAAGCCGGGCCAGCTCTCCGGCGGTCAGCAACAGCGCGTGGCCATGGGCCGTGCACTGGCGCGTCGACCGAAGATCTACCTGTTCGACGAACCGCTGTCCAACCTCGACGCCAAGCTGCGGGTCGAGATGCGCACTGAAATGAAACTGATGCACCAGCGTCTGAAAACCACCACGGTCTACGTGACCCACGACCAGATCGAAGCGATGACCCTGGGCGACAAAGTGGCGGTGATGAAGGACGGCATCATTCAGCAGTTCGGTACGCCGAAAGAGATCTACAACGACCCGGCCAACCAATTCGTGGCGAGCTTCATCGGTTCGCCGCCGATGAACTTCGTGCCGCTGCGGTTGCAGCGCAAGGACGGACGCCTGGTGGCGCTGCTCGACAGCGGCCAGGCCCGTTGCGAATTGGCGCTCAATGTGTCGGACGCCGGCCTTGAAGACCGTGACGTGATCCTGGGTTTGCGCCCGGAGCAGATCATGTTGGCGAATGGCGAGGGCGACAGTGCGTCGAGCATTCGTGCCGAAGTCCAGGTCACCGAACCGACCGGCCCGGACACCTTGGTGTTTGTGCAACTCAACGACACCAAAGTCTGCTGCCGCCTGGCGCCCGATGTGGCACCCCAGGTCGGTGAGACCCTGACCCTGCAATTCGATCCGGCCAAGGTCCTGCTGTTCGACGCCAACTCCGGTGAGCGTCTGGGCACTGCCGCCGCATCGCCTGCACACGGGCATACCGGCAACGTGGCCCAATTCAAAGGTCGTTGAGTCTATAACTTGTTGTTTTAGATAAAAAATGTAACCCGCGTTAGATAAAAACAGTTTAATAACAATAAAGACGAGGATGTAGGGATGAAAAAGCAACACAACAACACTCGGCTGATCTGCCAACTGTCAGCAGCAGCCGCTCTGGTATTGTCCGCCAATGCGATGGCGGCCGATGCGTTCAGCGCCGATTCCAAGTGGATGACCGGCGATTGGGGCGGCGAGCGGACCAAGCTGATCGAGCAAGGTATCGATATCAAGGCTGACTACGTCGGGGAGATGGGCTACAACGCCCACGGCGGTTATAACGATGACAAGACCGGTCGCTACTCTGACCAGTTCGGTCTTGGCGTGGCACTGGACCTGCAAAAACTGTGGGGCTGGGACAACACCCAGGCCAAGATCCAGTTGACCAACCGTAATGGCCAGAATATCTCCAACGACCGTATTGGCGACCCGCGTGCCGGCACGCTGAGTTCGTCCATGGAAGTCTACGGCCGTGGCCACATGGTGCGTCTGACCCAGTTCTGGATCCAGCACCAGATGTTCGACAACAAGCTGGACGTCAAACTCGGTTACTTCGGCGAAGGCGAAGACTTCAACACCTTCCCGTGCGACTTCCAGAACCTGTCGTTCTGCGGCTCGCAAGTGGGTAACTACGTCAACACCTGGTACAACTGGCCGGTGGCGCAGGCCGCTATCCGCGTGAAGTACAACATCACGCCTGAGCTGTTTGCGCAAATCGGTGCATACAACCAGAACCCGTCGCAGCTGGAGCACGGCAACGGCTTCAAACTCAGCGGCAGCGGCACCAAGGGCACCGTGATTCCGGTGGAATTGGTCTGGTCGCCGAAGGTCAATAACCTGCCGGGCGAATACCGTGTGGGTTACTACAAGAGCGCCGCGGATGCCAGCGATGTACGTGAAGACGTCAATGGTAACGATGCGGCCACCACGCGCGCAGGCTACCGTGTGCGCAGCAGCAAAACCGGTTATTGGTTCGTTGCCCAACAGCAGCTCACCACCCATAACGGTGATGCTTCGCGCGGCCTGAACATTGCCGCCAACGCCACCTTCCACGATAAAGACACCAACCTGGTCGACAACTACCAGTCGCTGATGCTGGTCTACAAAGGGCCATTTGACGCACGTGCCAAAGATGACGTCGGTATCGGTATTTCCCGTATCCACGCCAACAGTGACGTGAAGAAAAACGCTGAGTTGCTGAATGAGGCTGGCGGTTTCACCGACTACAGCCAAGCGGGTTACGCGCCTCTGCGTAACACCGAGTACAACCTTGAGCTCAACTACGGTTTCCACGTCACCAACTGGCTGACCGTGCGTCCTAACCTGCAATACATCAAGAACCCAGGTGGCGTTGACCAAGTCGACAACGCGTTGGTAGCGGGCCTGAAAATTCAGTCTACGTTCTAACGCTGTTGCGATAAGCTCCTTCTCTCTGTGCGCATTTTGCGGATAGCCATGGCTATCCGCTTTTTTTTGGGCTGCACTGTGATGATATTCAGGACCGTGGCACATGCATGAGCATCCGCTGCAACGCTTTTTCAAATCCCTGCGCGAGCGTCCGGTGTTCGCCTGGGAGCGCTTTCAGATGCGCGACGTGTTGGTGATTGACCATCCGCTGTGCCAGGCGGTGTTCAGTCGCCAGGGCGCGCAATTGCTGCATTTCCAGCCGCGTGGCCAGAAGCCCTGGTTGTGGTGTGCGGCCAAGTGGCTGCAGGTCGGAGCCATCCGTGGTGGCGTGCCGGTGTGCTGGCCTTGGTATGGTCGTCACCCGAGTGAGAACGCGTGGCCGTCCCATGGCTGGGCGCGGCTGATCGACTGGAAGCTGCTCGACAGCAACACCGACGACGATGGCGTGCGTCTGCACTGGCAATTACGGCTGTGCGACTGGCAGGTCGACCTGCATGCGCACTTGGGTGAAACCCTGGAGTTGCGCCTGAGCACCGAGCATCAGGACGAACTTCCTTGCCAATTGAGCCATGCTTTGCACGCTTACTGGCGTATTGGTCACGTTGATGAGATAGCGCTGTCTGGGCTCGACGGAGCGCAGGGTTATGACCAGCTCAGTCGCCAGGTCTGCCAGCAGGAAGGCGAGTTACGAGTGGACGGTGGCTGCCAGCGGGTATTCCAGCATGAGGGCGAATTGCACCTCAAGGATCATGCCTGGCAGCGCGAATTGTGCATCGACACCGGTGACAGCGCGGATACCGTGGTGTGGCACCCGGGCAGCCGGCCGTTGTTGGGCGTGAGCTTCAACGAGGCGTCGGGGTTTGTATGCGTGGAGTCGGCGATGGCCGGGGCCAGTCTGGCACCGGGGGAGAGGGCGCATCTGAGTCTGCAGGCGCGAGCCGGGGTTTGACGGTGTGGCTGATGGCGCCACAGGGAGCAAGCCCCTTCCTGCATTCGACTGCTTTCCCATATTGGAGCTCGGTCAAGTGCAGGAGGGGGGCTTGCTCCCGATCAGGCCAGTACAAATCCTGGCTTAGTTGAACTCATCCCCGACCGGATACCGGCTGTCATTCAAGCTCTCTTTGATCTTGCGCAAATGTGGCTGGAAATCCACGCCTCTGCGCAAGGTCATGCCGGTCGCCAGCACGTCCAGTACCGTCAGCTGGATGATCCGCGAGGTCATCGGCATGTAGATGTCGGTGTCTTCCGGCAGCGGAATGTTCAGGCTCACCGTGCTGGCTTTGGCCAGCGGTGAGTTCTCGGCAGTCACGCCCAGCACCGAGGCACCATTGCTGCGTGCGATACGCGCCACTTCCACCAACTCGCGGGTACGCCCGGTGTAGGAAATGATCACGAACAGCTCGCCGGTATGGGCCACCGAGGCGATCATGCGCTGCATCAGCACGTCGGCGTGGGCGGTCACCGCCAGGTTGAAGCGGAAAAACTTGTGCAGCGCATCCATGGCCACCGGGGCCGAGGCACCCAGGCCGAAGAAGTGGATCTGCCGTGCCTGGATCAGCAAGTCTACGGCCTTGCTGATCAGGGCCGGGTCCAGCGCTTGGCAGGCGCTGTCCAGGGAGGCAATGGCGCTGCCGAAGATCTTCTGGGTATACGCTTCGGGGTTATCATCGGCTTCCACTGCGCGGCTGACATAGGCCGCGCCGCTGGCCAGGCTTTGCGCCAACTGCAATTTCAGTTCAGGGTAACCGCTGACACCGAACGAACGGCAGAAACGGTTGACCGTCGGCTCACTGACCGAGGCGGCCTGGGCGAGAGCGGCGATCGAGAAGCGTGTGGCCTGCTGCGGGTTGAGCAGGATGACTTCAGCGACTTTGCGCTCGGCCTTGTTCAATTCTTCGAGGCGGTTCTGGATCTGTTCCAGAAGATTTCGCACGCGGTCCATTCAGTCTTTCCTTCGGGCGACGATGCAAATTAAGGGCGGCAACCAATCGACGAGCGGCCCTTCGAGGTGGCCTATCCTACTGAGGGTAGCTGAACACCACCACTCGCAATGCGTATTTTGGGAAAATGTTGTGGTTATTACTACATTTTTCCTTGAGTGATGCCTTGAAAAAAGGTATTTGTAGCTTAACTTGATAAAAGAACAAACATCATGCCTTCGATAACCGTGGAACCCTGCACCTTTGCCCTGTTTGGCGCCTTGGGTGATCTGGCGCTGCGCAAGTTATTTCCTGCCCTCTATCATCTCGATGGCGCCGGGCTCTTGCACGACGACACCCGCATCATGGCACTGGCCCGTGAAGCCGGCACCGAGCAACAGCACTTGGCCCACATCGAAAAAGAACTGCGCAACTACGTCGGCAAGGAAATGGATGAGGCCGTGGCCCAGCGCTTCCTGGCCCGTCTGGTCTATGTGCATGTCGATTTCATGAAGGCTGACGACTACGTCGCGCTGGCTGAAAAAGTCGGTGGCGAGCAACGTCTGATCGCCTACTTCGCCACCCCGGCTGCGGTGTATGGCGCGATCTGCGAAAACCTGGCCAAAGTCGGCCTGGCTGAAAACACCCGCGTGGTATTGGAAAAGCCGATCGGCTCCGACCTGGAGTCGTCGCGCAAGGTCAACGACGCCGTGGCGCAGTTTTTCCCGGAAAACCGCACGTATCGCATCGACCACTACCTGGGCAAGGAAACCGTCCAGAACCTGATCGCACTGCGGTTCGCCAACAGCCTGTTCGAAACGCAGTGGAACCAGAACTACATTTCCCATGTGGAAATCACCGTGGCCGAGCAGGTCGGTATCGAAGGCCGCTGGGGTTACTTCGACAAGGCCGGCCAACTGCGGGACATGATCCAGAATCACCTGCTGCAACTGCTTTGCCTGATCGCCATGGACCCACCGGCCGACCTGTCCGCCGACAGCATTCGAGACGAGAAGGTCAAGGTGCTCAAGGCCCTGGCACCGATCAGCCCGGACGGCCTGACTACTCAGGTGGTACGTGGCCAGTACATCGCCGGCTACAGCGCCGGCAAGCCTGTGCCGGGTTACCTGGAAGAAGAGAATTCCAACACCCAGAGCGATACTGAGACGTTCGTCGCCCTGCGTGCCGATATCCGTAACTGGCGCTGGGCCGGGGTGCCGTTCTACCTGCGTACCGGCAAGCGCATGCCGCAAAAGCTGTCGCAGATCGTCATCCACTTCAAGGAACCGTCGCACTACATCTTCGCCCCCGAGCAGCGCTTGCAGATCAGCAACAAACTGATCATCCGCCTGCAGCCGGACGAGGGTATTTCCTTGCGCGTGATGACCAAGGAACAGGGCCTGGACAAGGGCATGCAGCTGCGCAGCGGTCCGCTGCAATTGAATTTTTCCGACACCTACCGCAGTGCACGGATTCCCGATGCCTACGAGCGGTTGTTGCTGGAAGTGATGCACGGCAATCAGAACCTGTTTGTCCGTAAAGATGAAATCGAAGCCGCGTGGAAGTGGTGTGACCAGTTGATCGCCGGGTGGAAGAAATCCGGTGACGCGCCCAAGCCGTATGCGGCGGGGTCCTGGGGGCCGATGAGCTCGATTGCACTGATCACGCGGGATGGGAGGTCGTGGTATGGCGATATCTGAACTGAAACTGCCTCAGGGCGTGACAGCCCATGAGTACCGTACCGCCGCCTTGCTGGCGGACGGTCTGGCCAATGACGTGGCCGAACAGCTGCGCGCGGCTATCAGCGCCCGTGGTGACGCGACCCTGGTCGTGTCCGGCGGCCGCAGCCCGGTGGCCTTCTTCCAGAGCCTGGCCAAGCAGGGCCTGGACTGGTCAAAGGTTACTATCACTCTGGCCGATGAGCGCTGGGTGCCGGTGGAACATGCCGACAGCAACGCCGGCCTGTTGAAGCAGCACTTGCTGCAAGGTCCGGCGGCCAAAGCCAGGTTCCTGAGCTTGTACAGTCCCGCAGCCAATCTTGAAGACGCAGCCTTGCAGGCCGATCGCCTGCTGGGCGAATTGCCAGCCATTGATGTGCTGGTGCTGGGCATGGGGGATGACGGCCACACCGCCTCGCTGTTTCCCAACAGCCCGAACCTCAGCGATGCCCTGCAACCCAACGGTACCCGCCGTTGCTGGCCGATGTTGGCGCCGACTGTGCCGCATCAACGCCTGACCATGAGTCGCGCGTTGCTGAGCACGGCGAACTACACCGTACTGTCGATTGCCGGCAGTTCGAAATTGACCACCTTGAGCGCCGCGCTGGCCAGTGATGACGTTGCTGCCATGCCGATTCGCGCGTTTTTGCAACCTACTCTAGAGATTTACTGGTGCCCATGAGCCAAGGATCAGCCGCTATGAACAGCCCTCAACCGACCGTATCCATGGCGGATAAAGTTGCCCTGATCGACAGCCTCTGCGCCAAGGCGCGGATTCTGCCGGTGATCACCATCGCCCGCGAACAGGACATCCTGCCGCTGGCCGATGCCCTGGCCGCCGGTGGTCTGACCGCATTGGAAGTGACCCTGCGTTCCGAGTTCGGCCTCAAGGCCATTCAGGTATTGCGCGAGCAACGCCCTGAACTGTGCACCGGTGCCGGCACCGTACTCGACCGCCATATGCTCGAAGCGGCTGAAGTGGCCGGCTCGCAATTTATCGTCACTCCAGGCATTACCCGCGACCTGCTGGAAGCCTCGGTGCACAGCCCGATCCCGCTGCTGCCAGGCATCAGCAACGCTTCCGGCATCATGGAAGGTTATGGCCTGGGGTATCGCCGCTTCAAGCTGTTCCCGGCCGAAGTCAGCGGTGGCGTTGCCGCCATCAAGGCCCTCGGCGGCCCGTTCAGCGAAGTGAAATTCTGCCCGACCGGCGGTGTAGGCCCGGCCAACATCAAAAACTACATGGCGTTGAAAAACGTGATGTGCGTGGGCGGTAGCTGGATGCTGGACCCGGAGTGGGTCAAGAACGGCGACTGGGCCCGCATCCAGGAAGTTACCGCGCAAGCGCTGGCGCTGCTGGATTGATCTGCTTTTACTGAATCGTTGTTGCTGTGCTTAACGGCATTTTTGCGGTGCACTTGGTCGGTGTACCGCTTTTTTTTGCCTGTAGAAAAATGCCTAGTCGACACTCAGCTCGGTAATCGCGTTGACCAGCACATCGATGTCCGCCGCTGAGGTCGCCAACCCCGGCGTCACGCGAATACAGCTGCCAAATGCCGCCCCTGCACGGGTCGTCGTGAACAGGCCGTAGTCCTTGAGCAAGCGGTCCGCCATCACCTGCTGATCCCGCCCGATGAACTTGAATGCCGTGATCCCGCAATACAGGCGCGGATCGTCCGGCGTCAGCACTTCTATTCCCGGCAAGGTTCGCGCCTGGCTTACCCACCGGTTACGCAGGTAATTGACCCGTGCACCTTTGGCCGCCGAACCTCCTGCTGCACGATGCTCTTGCAGCACCAGCGGCAAGGTCATCAAGGCCGGAAAGTTCGGCGTGCTGTAGGACGTACGCGCGCGCACGTCGGTGGCGGGGTAGTGGAATTCGCCCATGTCCGGGTCGATATCGGCCAGGCGTTCCGGGGCGATGTACAGAAAGCCCAGGGTCAGCGGGGCGCCGATCCATTTATGCAGGTTGAAGCCGGCAAACTGGATGCCCAGTTGCGCGAGGTTGAACTCGATCTGGCCCAAGGCGTGGGCGCCATCGAGGATCACATCGATGCCCTGTTCGCGTGCGGCCATGGCAATGGCCTGGACAGGCATCACCAGGCCGGTACGGTGGGTGACATGGGTCAGGGCCATCAGCTTGAGGCGAGGGTACTGAGTAAACGCTTGTTGATACGTCTGCACCAGGCTGTCGAAACTGGCCGGGTGTGCATGGGACACTTCGATCACTTCCACGCCACGATAACCTGCCAACCAACGCATGGCTCCCTTGACCGTGTCGTACTCCAGGTCGCTGATCAGCACCTGATCGCCCGGTTGCAGGCGATTGTAGTTGCGGATCAGCGACTGCAAGGCTTCTGTTGCATTGCGAGTGAAGGCAATCGAGTCGGGCTCTGCATCGATCAGCCCGGCCAGTTGGCGGCGTATCTCGACATTTTCGCCTTGTTCGAACTGCTGGCGCACATGCAACGAGTTACTGCGGTTGATAAAGGCGACGTGCTCCAGATAGTGCGCGCATACCGCACGGCTCATGCGCCCGAAGTAGCCGTTTTCCAGATTGATCGGGCCGGGTTCCAGCTCATAGCGCTGGGCGATGGTCTGCCAATGGTGTTCGTCGTGCGCAGTATGTGGCATGGCTAGGCTCTTAATGACGAGGGGCGGGTTTACCGTGTTTCACGCGCAGCGGCTCGAGCAATTCGGACAGACCGTTGTGGTCGATTTCCTGCATCAATGCCAGTAAGCCGCCCAGCTCGCCGTGGGGAAAACCCTCACGTGCGAACCAGTTCAAGTAGGGGCCCGGCAGGTCGGCGATGATGCGTCCCTTGTATTTGCCGAAGGGCATTTCACGGGTGATCAGCAGTTCGAGTTTTTCCGGGTTCATGGGCTTCAGGTAATCAAGTCGAGAGCTTGGAAAATACAGGTATTTTGCACGAAGGCAAAATGACAGATCATGCAAACAACCTAGATACAGATGGTTCAATAATTCGTAACTTATTGAAATTTAAAAGAAAAACATTTTTCAAAAACCTGGCACGGGCGATGCAATTACTTAAGCAAGCTTAAACAAGCTTCTTTAAACCTGCCCAAGGAATTGAAAAATGACTGACATCAATAAAGAATCGATCTCTGTACTCAATGACCTGATCGAAACCAGCATCGACGGTCAGAAAGGCTTTAAAGAGTGCGCTGAAGATATCAAGCATCCAGAACTCAAGGCGCTGTTCGCGAAGCGCTCCGCTGACTGCGCCACGGCCGCTGCCGAACTGAAAACTGCCGTGCGTGCCCTGGGCGGTGATCCGGAAGATTCCGGCAGCGTTGCCGGTGCACTGCACCGTGGTTGGGTCGACGTCAAATCGATGCTCACCGGTAAGGATGAAGAGGCGGTACTGAACGAAGCCGAGCGCGGTGAAGATCACGCACTGAAGGCTTACCGGGAAGCGATCGAGAAGATCAACAAGCACAACCTGCTGGGTATCCGTGATCTGGTTGAGCGTCAGTTCCACGGCGCACAACGCAACCACGACCAGGTAAAAGCCTTGCGTAACCAGGCTCGCGCTAAGTCGTAAGTTCTGCCTTGCAATAGCGGTAGAAGGGGGCTTGCTCCCAATAACAGAGGGTCAGTCACTTTATCGGGTGACTGACCCTTTGCTATTAGGGCAAAACCTTGTAGGCGCGAGCAAGCTCGCTCCTACAGACGGCGACTTACGTGTGTCAGCCGATGCTGATCGGCGGCAGTTCGGTCAGCGTCACCACCTGCTGCTTGCGGGGTGCAAGGATTTCCGCCTCGCCATCCACTACCAACTCATCGTTCTGGTTGAAGACGCGCGTGGCGATGCGTACACGGAATTTCGGCAGTTTCTCAAGGATTTCCAGGCGAACGGTCAGGGTGTCGCCGATTTTCACCGGTTTCTGGAAACTCATCTGCTGGCCGATATAGATGGTGCCCGGTCCAGGCAGCTCGCAGGCTACCGCCGCGCTGATCAGGGCGCCGCTGAACATGCCGTGGGCGATGCGCTCCTTGAACATGGTGGCTTTGGCGTACTCGGCATCCAGGTGTACCGGGTTGTGGTCGCCGGACATCGCGGCGAACAACTGGATATCGCGCTCTTCGACGGTCTTGCTGTAGCTGGCGGTCTGGCCGACTTCGAGGGCTTCGTACGGGGTGTTGGTAACCTGGGTCATCTAAAGGTGCATCCTGTGGCTAATCGGTAATTTAACAAATTGATTTTAAACAACTTATTATCAAAAGGTTACTCGCAGCGAGTCGGTCGGCATAACGTCAGGGCCTGGTCGAGCCACGTGAGCACATCCGCGGTGACTTCATTACGGTTGGTTTCATTGAACACTTCATGACGCGCCTGCGGGTAGATATTCAATTGCAGGTGCTGGCAGCCGGCCTCGCGCAGCGCATGGGCCAGGCTTTTGAGACGCTTGCCTTCACTCACCGGATCACATTCGCCGCCCATCACCAGAATCGGCAGGCCCGGGTCGATCTGGGCGAGATTGGACGCTTTGCTGATTTGCTGCAAGCCGCCCAGCAGGTCGACCCACAGCTGGTTGGTGCAACGGAAACCACACAGCGGGTCGTTGATGTACTTATCGACTTCATCCGGGTCCCGGCTGAGCCAGTCAAATGCGGTGCGGTTGGGCTTGAATGCCTTGTTGAATGAACCGAACGATAAAAACTCGATCAGTGCACTGCGCCCTCGCAAACCCTGGCGCGCCCGCTCGATGCGCGCAATCACCGCTGCGGCACGGTACAAGGCCACCGGCTGGAAATTCGATCCGCTGAGGATGGCCCCATCCAGGCTGGCACTGTGGTGCAGCAGGTACGCCTGGGCGATGTAGCTGCCCATGCTGTGGCCCAGCAAAATGATCGGCAGCCCCGGCTGTTGATGGGCGATATGCTGATTGAGACTGGCGAGATCACCGACGACTTTGTTCCAGCCGTCGTGCTCGGCGTACAACCCCAAGGTGCCTTCATCGGCCGTACGGCCATGGCCACGCTGGTCAGGCGCATACAAACCGTAACCGGCTGCGCACAAGGCTTGGGCCAGGCGTGCGTAGCGACCACTGTGCTCGGCCATGCCATGGGACAGCATGATTATGGCCTTGGCGGGGCCGTCCGGCAGCCATTGATTGACGTACAGGCGGCTGTGGTCATTCGCGGTCAGCCAGAAGGTGCTGTGGTTCATGGCGCTTCCTTTGCTCGGGATCGATGCAATGTATAGCTCATTCCCCGAGGGTGGGACATCTGCCTACGCCTCAGAGACAAGATTCATACAATCAATGAAACGGTTTGGCATATTTGCCGGATTGGCCATAGCTGCTAACGTCCCCGAAGCTCCGCTTTTTATAGCAGCCTGCTTTTTATAACTGCAGTTATCGCTACAGCGGCCAGACACACTCAGGTAAGAGGACAAGAATAATGCAACCTGATTTCTGGAATGACAAACGTGCGGCGGGCGTTCCCAATGACATCGACCTCACCACCTACAAATCGGTGATCGAAGTCTTTGAACGTTCCTGCAAAGCCTTTGCCGACCGTCCTGCGTTCAGCAACATGGGCATTACCCTGACCTACGCCGAGCTTGAGCGCCAGAGTGCGGCGTTCGCCGGTTACCTGCAACAGCATACCGACCTCAAGCCTGGCGAGCGCATCGCGGTGCAGATGCCCAACGTGTTGCATTACCCCATCGCCGTGTTCGGCGCGCTGCGCGCCGGGCTGATCGTGGTCAACACCAACCCGCTCTACACTCCGCGCGAGATGCGCCACCAGTTCAAGGACGCCGGCGTGCGTGCGCTGGTCTACCTCAACCTGTTCGGCTCGCGGGTGCAGGAAGTGTGCGGCGACACCGAGATCGACTACCTGATTGAAGCCAGGATGGGCGACTTCATGCCCGCCGCCAAAGGCTGGCTGGTCAACACCGTGGTCGACAAGGTCAAGAAGATGGTCCCGGCCTACAGCCTGCCACGGGCCGTGTCCTTCAAGCGGGCTCTGCGCATGGGCGCGGGCCTGGGCGTGACGCGCCATCCGGTGAGCCTGGACGACATCGCCGTGCTGCAATACACCGGTGGCACCACCGGCCTGGCCAAGGGCGCGATGCTCACCCATGGCAACCTGGTGGCGAACATGCAACAGGTGCGGGCATGCATGTCCCAGGTCACTGATGACGGCCAGCCACTGGTGAAGGAAGGGCAGGAAGTGATGATCGCTCCTCTGCCGCTCTACCATATCTATGCCTTTACGGCGAACTGCATGTGCATGATGGTGACCGGTAACCACAATGTGCTGATCACCAACCCACGGGACATCGGCGGCTTCATCAAGGAACTGAAGAAGTGGCGATTCTCCTGCCTGCTGGGGCTCAACACGCTGTTTGTGGCATTGATGGACCACCCGGACTTCAAGACCCTGGACTTCTCGCACCTCAAGATCACCAATTCCGGCGGTACCGCCCTGGTCAAGGCCACGGCCGAGCGCTGGAAGGCGCTTACCGGGTGCTCTATCGGCGAAGGCTATGGCCTGACCGAAACCTCACCCGTAGCGAGCACCAATCCCTATGGCAGCCATTCGCGACTGGGCACCGTGGGAATCCCGGTGCCGGGTACCGCAATGAAGGTCATCGACGATGAAGGCCGTGAATTGCCATTGGGCGAACGGGGCGAGTTGTGCATCAAGGGGCCGCAGGTGATGAAAGGCTACTGGCAACAGCCGGTGGCCACTGCCGAGACCCTGGACGCCGAGGGTTGGCTCAAGACCGGCGACATTGCGGTAATCGACATCGATGGTTTCGTCAGCATCGTCGACCGCAAGAAAGACCTGATTATCGTCTCGGGTTTCAACGTCTATCCCAACGAGATCGAAGACGTGGTGATGGCGCATCCTGCGGTGGCCAACTGTGCAGTGATCGGCGTGCCGGATGAACGTACGGGGGAGGCCGTGAAACTGTTTGTGGTCGCACGGGCCCAGGGCGTGAGCCTTGAAGAGTTGAAGGCGTACTGCAAGACCAACTTCACGGGGTACAAGGTGCCCAAGCATATTGTGCTGCGGGAGTCGTTGCCGATGACGCCGGTGGGCAAGATTTTACGGCGCGAGCTTCGCGACATCGCCTGACTTGAAATGGCTCTATGTGGAGGTGGGCTTGCTGTGGCGAGCAAGCTTGCTTGCGCTGGGGGGCGAAGCGCCCCCCCATAAAGCCGGAGACTGCTGCGCAGTCAACGGGAGCAAGCTCCCTCGCCACAGCAAGCTCCCTCGCCACAGCAATCTCCCTCGCCACAGCAAGCCCCCTTCCATATTGTTTTTATTTGCCCTGAGAGGCCTATTCCAGAGCCTTTCTCTGAAGTATGCGGTCACTATTTCAAATGTGACTAAATATTGTAGGACAGTCGTGTTTATGACTGTAGGACTCTCTTTTGGCTCTAGGCGGCCCTTGGCAAAGCTGCTACTCTCGGCGCGCTTTGTGACTTCTCGGCCTGCTTGAAAGCGCCAGACTCACCTAAAAAACATACACCAATAATAATCGCATCAAATGCGATGATGAATTCGCGTCGCTGAGGAGTGGGCTTCCATGAACGAAGACTTTTGGAAGGATAAGTACCCCGCCGGGATTGCTGCAGAAATCAATCCAGACGAGTATCAGAATATTCAGGCGGTACTGAAACAGTCCTGCCAGCGCTTCGCCGACAAACCGGCTTTCAGCAACCTGGGCAAGACCATCACCTACGGTGAATTGTACGAATTGTCCGGTGCCTTCGCCGCCTACCTGCAACAGCACACCGACTTGAAGCCCGGCGATCGAATCGCCGTGCAACTGCCCAACGTCCTGCAATACCCGGTCGCGGTATTCGGCGCCATCCGTGCCGGCCTGATCGTGGTCAACACCAACCCGCTGTACACCGCGCGGGAAATGGAACACCAATTCAATGATTCCGGGGCCAAGGCCCTGGTCTGCCTGGCCAACATGGCCCACCTGGCGGAAAAGGTCGTACCCAAGACCTCCGTCAAGCACGTGATCGTCACTGAAGTCGCTGACCTGCTGTCGCCATTCAAGCGCCTGCTGATCAACAGCGTCATCAAGTACGTGAAGAAGATGGTCCCTGCCTATCACTTGCCCAAGGCGATCAAGTTCAATGACGTGCTGGCCAAGGGGCAGGGGCAACCGGTCAATGACGTCAGCCCGGCCAGCGGCGACGTGGCGGTCTTGCAATACACCGGCGGCACCACCGGCGTGGCCAAGGGCGCGATGCTGACCCACCGTAACCTGGTCGCCAACATGCTGCAGTGCAAGGCGCTGATGGGCTCCAACCTCAACGAGGGCTGCGAGATCCTGATCACGCCGCTGCCGCTGTACCACATCTACGCGTTCACCTTTCATTGCATGGCGATGATGTTGATCGGCAACCACAACATCCTGATCAGCAACCCGCGCGACTTGCCGGCAATGGTCAAGGAACTGTCGAAGTGGAAGTTCAGTGGTTTTGTCGGGCTGAATACCCTGTTCGTGGCGCTGTGCAACAACGAAGGCTTCCGCAAGCTGGACTTCTCTGCGCTGAAAGTCACCCTGTCGGGCGGCATGGCCTTGCAACTTGCCGCTGCCGAACGCTGGAAGGCCGTCACCGGCTGCAACATCTGCGAAGGTTACGGCATGACCGAAACCAGCCCGGTGGCCACGGTCAACCCGAGCCAGAGCATTCAGATCGGCACTATCGGTATTCCGGTACCGTCGACGGTATGCAAGGTCATCGCCGATGACGGCACCGAGCTGCCGTTGGGCGAAACCGGCGAGCTGTGCATCAAGGGCCCGCAGGTCATGAAGGGCTACTGGCAACGCGAAGACGCCACTGCCGAGATCCTCGACAGCGAAGGCTGGCTGAAGACCGGTGATATCGCGATCATCCAGCAAGACGGCTACATGCGCATCGTGGACCGCAAGAAGGACATGATTCTGGTCTCCGGTTTCAACGTCTACCCCAATGAGCTGGAAGACGTGCTGGCGGCCCTGCCGGGCGTGCTGCAATGCGCGGCCATCGGTGTGCCTGACGAGAAGTCCGGGGAACACATCAAGATCTTCATCGTGGTCAAGCCGGGGGCCACCCTGACCAAGGACCAGGTGATGGAACACATGCGCGCCAACGTCACCGGCTACAAGGTGCCCAAGGCCGTGGAGTTCCGCGATGCGTTGCCGACCACCAACGTGGGCAAGATCCTGCGTCGTGAGTTGCGCGATGAAGAACTGAAGAAACTCGGCCTCAAAAAGTAAGCAGTCCAGCGGTTTCAACCAAGCCCGTACTTCGATGAAGTACGGGTTTTTTATTGGCTGCTATTTAATGTGATGCGTGTTTACGTTGATTGCATATAGCCATTGCTGTGGAAGAAATATGCACAATATGGCTTTTTTACGCGCCCTTACTTAAATGGCGAGCCATTAGCAGGCGAACTGCGCGAAGCTCACACCCGCACCCGCCGGGCGTACATCCTTCAGGAACGAATCCTTGTCCGCGCTCAGTTCCAGGGTGATCTCCGGCTTGCGCTTGCCCGCGTTGCGCACCACCAGCCCTTCGAGCTTCTCGCGCAGGAACGCCGTCGGTACCTTCAGGTGCAGCAACTGGTCGGTCTCGGCGTTGTGCATCAGCAGGTGAATCCACTCGTACTGGCCCACGGCAATGCGGCCTACCGGCAGGTCGAACCACCAGATGTTGCGCTTGCGGTCCAGGTCGGTGAAGTGGCAGTTGTTGACGCCGAGTACGGCACCGCCCAGTTCGGTGTTTCGGCGGGCGATGGCCTGTGCTTTATTGAGTTTCATAACCTTCCTACGGGATCTGTTATTCAGCGTTATAGCCTGAATGTGCCGGGCATTCTCGTGGGTTGGTCGCAAAACATAAAGTCAAACCTGCCGCTTTCGATGAAATGCGCATCGAAAAATAATTGAAACTCTGCCGTACCGCTTCGGGTCAATCTTCAGGCAATGCCCAAAACACCTGATTGTTCTTCGGAGAAATACCATGAGCAGCACATCGGATAAGGCAAAAGGTTTGAAAGACGAGGTCGTCGGCAACGTCAAGCAAGGCGTCGGCAAGGTCACCGGCAACGACAAACTGCGCGCTGAAGGCGTCGTGCAGGAAAAGAAAGGCCAGGTCGAAAAAGCCGTCGGTGATACCAAGGACGCGGTCAAGAAAGCGACCAAGTAGTCCTGAATCGCTGGCGGGTTATCGCAGCTCGACGGCCATCCACGGATGGCCGTTTTTGTGTCACGTGATGCGTTTAAAGTTTCGAAATTGTTTCAGGGTCGCCAAATGGGCTACCTTGATGTAGAAAACGGCCCCTGAGTCGCCCACGAACTCAACTTTTTGCGGCGAAAGGAGACGCTATGATTTTTCCGGTACTAAATGGTCTCAAGCTCCACAAAGTGCTGGTGCGCACCGTGACGGAATTCGTCGATGACGAAATGCCTACGTACGCCTCGGCACTGGCCTATCAGATGCTGTTTTCACTGTTCCCCTTCCTGCTGTTCCTGATAGCCCTGATCGGTTTCCTGCACCTGCCGGACTTCTTCAGCTGGCTGCGCCTGCAGTCGGAGCTGGTGTTGCCGCCCCAGGCGCTGGAGCAGGTCAACCCGGTGATCGACCAGTTGCAGCAGTCCAAAGGTGGCTTGCTCTCGGTGGGTATCGTGATCGCCTTGTGGACCGCCTCGGCCGGCGTGCGCCTGATGATGAGCGCGATGAACGCCGCCTACGACGTTGTCGAAGGCCGGCCGATCTGGAAGCGTTTCCCTCTGTCGATTCTCTACACCGTTGGCATCGCCGGCATGCTCCTCGCCGCCGCCGCGTTGATGGTGCTGGGCCCGCAAGTGATGGAGTGGGTCGCCGGGCAGATCGGCATGGAGGAGTTCGTGGTCACCCTGTGGACCATCCTGCGCTGGCCGGTGATCGTGATCCTGCTGATGTTCGCCGTGGCCCTCATGTATTACGTGATGCCCGATGTGCAGCAGAAATTTCGTTTCATCACCCCAGGCTCGGTACTGGCCGTCGTGGTGTGGATTGTCGCTTCGCTGGGCTTTGGCTATTACGTGAAAACCTTCGCCGACTACAACGCCATGTATGGCAGTATCGGTGCGATCATCGTCCTGCTCCTGTACTTCTACATTTCTGCCGCCGTGCTATTGCTGGGCGCGGAGATGAACGCGGTGATCGAGCACATGTCGGCCGAAGGCAAGGATCCTGGGGAAAAGCAGTTCGATGGGCAGACTCACACGGATGAAAAACAGCATGTCTCAGGCCTGGGCCGGGACCACTCCAAACCCACTACCGACGAAGTCTGATCGATGATCCGTGAAATCCTGAAAATGGGCGACGAGCGCCTGCTGCGTATCGCGCAACCGGTTCCGCCGGAAATGTTCGACAGCCCCGAGCTGTGGCAACTGATCGACGACATGTTCCAGACCATGGAACACGTTGGCGGTGTCGGCCTGGCCGCGCCGCAGATTGGCGTTGATCTGCAACTGGTGATCTTTGGTTTCGAGGCCAGTGAACGCTACCCGGACGCGCCGCCGGTGCCGCAGACCATCCTGATCAATCCGTTGATTACACCGCTCAGCCCGGTTCTGGAAGAAGGTTATGAAGGCTGCCTGTCCGTACCTGGCCTGCGTGGTGCGGTGAACCGTTACCAACAGATTCGCTACGAAGGTTTCGACCCCAAGGGCGAGCCGATTGTGCGGTTTGCCGACGGATTCCACGCGCGGGTGGTGCAGCATGAATGCGATCACCTGATCGGTCGGCTTTACCCGTCTCGGATTACCGACTTCAGCAAATTCGGTTTTATCGAGGTGATGTTTCCTGAGATGGACCCCGCAGCCGACGACTGACGGCAGCCTCGTTGAGATCAACTTGTGGGAGGGGCCGCCTCCCACATGCATGGCCTCTCAAGTCGGATTATTTGGCGGGTTTGACGAACCGCAACGTCATCCGATCCGACTCCCCGATTGCCAGATACCTGGCTTTGTCCTGCTCGCCCAATTTCAACGTCGGCGGCAAGGTCCACACGCCATCGGGGTAGTCCTTGGTGTCCTTCGGGTTGGCATTCACTTCACTTTGCCCCGCCAGTTGGAACCCGGCATCTGTCGCCAGCTTCACCACCTGTGCGGTCGTCAGGTAACCACTGTTCTTGATCGCCTCTAGGTCCGCTCCATCCTTGGCCCGGTGATCCTCCACACCCAGCACACCGCCCGGTTTCAGCACTTTATAGAACGCACTGAAGGTCGCTGCCGCCGTGTCGGCCGCTACCCAGTTATGCACATTGCGAAAGGTCAGCACCGCATCGGCCGAGGCTGGTTTGCCGAAGACCGGTGCCTTGGGGTCGAACTCGACCACCGCGGCCTTGCCGTAGCGTGCTGGGTCGGCTGTGAATTTCTTCTTCAGGTTTTCTTCGGATATGCGCGCATAGGCACTGCTGCTCGCCGCCTGTACGGCTGCGATGTACTGCCCGTGATCCTTGAGCAGCGGCGCCAGCACTTCGCTGTACCAGCCGCTCCCTGGGGTGATTTCGATCACCCTCTGGTTGGCGCGCAAGCCGAAGAACTCCAGGGTCTGCTGAGGATGGCGATAGCCGTCGCGCGCGCTGTTGGCCGGGTCGCGCCAACTGCCGGCGAGCACGCTGGAATATTGCCGGGCACTGATCTGAGCATCGGCTGCCTGGCTCACGACCGGCAAGAGGAGGGCGGTGAGGGAAAGAATTGCGAGCGTCGTTTTCATGATCATCCTGTGAAGAGCCACTGTGCCCTCGAGGCTAGCACGGGCCCTGCATGCACTGATCACACATTATCCGAGGTCGACCTCACCAAACGATCTAAGCCCATCGCGATCATCGGTTTGTTGCGCTTGTAGCGCACCAACCGTTCGCTGAGGGACTGCGGCAGCAGCGTGTCCTGGGTGAACCCCATGCGTTGATAGAACCCTTCGAGGTCCGGATGACACAGCAACCACACAGTGCCTTCGCAAGCCGCCACCGCTTGAAGAATCAGCTTCGCCGCCAACCCCTGGCCACGATACGCCGGGTCCACGAACACGCCGGTCAGCCATTGCCCGCCGACCACCGGCGACAGGCACAAGCCGGCGACGATTTCGCTCTCCCGCGCCACCCATAAGCGCCCGCCCTTGAGCGCCTTCATCGATGAATTGTGGCTGCGATAAAACTTGTTCAGCAGAGGCCACAGAGGTTCTGCCAGCAATTGGATAAGCATGTTCAAACCAGTGAGAGGGCGAGGGCGGCCATTGTAGCGGTTGATGCATGTGCTTCTAAGCTCAGCACCAAACGATCTACAAGATTTTCGCGCCTCGTTGCACAGAGCAGGAAACACCTGCTGTGAGCTGCCGATGGCCAATTACCTTGATCCGATCCAACGCCGGGAAATCGAAGCCCTGGCCACGACCTTTACTGCAAGAACCGAATGGCCGACCTGGCTGCTGTTGATCGGCGTGTATGCCGGCTGGTTCGCCGTGATACTTGGCAGCCGCTGGTTGGGCGTGTGGTTGAGCACGCTGTTGCTGATCCCGATCGTGACGTTGTGGCTGTCGGTGCAACATGAACTGCTGCATGGCCATCCCACCCGTTCGGCGCTGTTCAATAAAATCCTCGGCTATGCGCCATTCGCCGTGTGGTACCCCTACACGCTGTATCGCGACAGCCACTTGCTGCACCACAACGATGAAGACCTGACGTTGCCAGGTATCGACCCGGAAAGCCGCTACCTTAACCAGCAGCAATGGGACAACAGCTCACTGTTCGAACGTGGTGTGCATTGGCTGACCAAGACCGTGCTCGGCCGCTTCCTGCTGGCAGCGCCCTTGGCGATTGGCCGTCTGGCCCGCCATGAGTGCCGGCGCCTGCCCCAGGTCTGGACGATGTGGCTGGCCCACGGCGCGGTTACCGTGCTGATGCTGAGTTTCGTCGCCCACTGCAGCGCGCTGTCGGTGTGGCACTACCTGCTGCTGGTCAGCGTACCGGCCTTGTCCCTGGCGTCGATTCGTTCCTACTATGAACATCGCCCGCACCCGCAACCGGAGCAACGCACCGTGCTCAATGAAGCGTCCTGGCCGTGGACCTGGCTGTTTCTCAACAACAACCTGCACCTGGTGCACCACGACTTGCCCAAATTGCCCTGGTACTTGCTGCCCACGGTCTACCGCGCCCGGCGTAAGCAGTGGGTGGCGCGCAGCGGTGGTTTCCTGGTGCAAGGCTACGGCCAGTTGATCAGCCGCCACGGTCTCAAGGCCATCGACAGTCCCCGGCACCCTTTTGCGTGAGAGCTGACCATGAGTGACCACTATGCCGAGCTGCTGATGTATGTCGCGCCCGAGCCGATCCGGCAGGCCAGCCACCAATGGCTGACGCGCATCCTCGAACGCCTGGGGCTGCGCCGTCTCAACGCCGATCACCTGGACTTGCCCGGCCTGTGGCTCGCGCCCGAGTTGCTGGTGACTCAAACCTGCGGCTATCCACTGATGACGCAATTGCGCGGCCATGTCCGTGTGATCGGCCGCCCCCGCTATGAGTTGCCCCACAGCAGTCAGGGCGAACACTGCAGCCTTCTGCTGACCCGGGACGACAACCCGCGCCACACGTTGGCGGACTTTTACGACAGCCGTGGCGTGATCAACGGCCACGACTCCAACAGCGGCATGAACCTACTGCGCCAACGCCTGGCACCGCTGCAGCGCAATGGGCGTTTCTTCGCCAGCGTGGACATCAGCGGCGCCCATCGCGAGAGCCTGCGCCGGCTGCGGGAAGATCGCGCCGACCTCGCCGCCGTCGACAGCGTCACCTACGACTACCTTGCCCGCTTTGCGCCGCAGGAAGTGGCGGGGCTGCGCATCGTGACCCGCAGCGCGCCGAGCCCGACCTTGCCCTATATCGGCCCATTGGGCTTGAGCGATGAACAGGTTATTCAGATCCGTCAGGCAATGAACCAGGCGCTGCAGGATTTACCCCAGGTGGCCGAAACACTGGGCCTGCAGGAGGTGCTTGCCGCTAGTGAAGACGACTACAGAATGCTTTTGGACTACCAGCAAGAGGCCGTCAGCGCCGGCTACGCTGAGCTTCGATAAGGTTATATAAAAATACCTTTTAGATATTATTAAAGAATAAGCAGCCTTGCTAGGATCGCTTCACCGGAACACCGGACATAACGTGCAACCTACTCAGATGGAGCCACTATGTCCGGCGCCGACACTACTCACCGCGATTACGTGGGCGGATTGTTCCGCAGTCATTACGACTGGCTGTGCAACCGTCTGCACCGTCACCTCGATTCGCGCGCCCACGCCGAAGACATTGCCGCCGATACCTTTGTCCAGTTGCTGAGTGCGCCGGGTGCAGGCCCCATCCGCCAGCCTCGCGCGTTGCTTACCACTATCGCCCAGCGCCTGATGTACCAGCTGTGGCGTCGCCGTGACCTGGAGCGCGCCTACCTTGAAGCGCTCGACAGCGAAGAAACCTGCAGCGCGCCGTCTGCGCAAGAGCTGGCGCAGATGCTCGAGGCGCTGCAAGCCATCGACCAATTGCTCGACGGCTTGCCGGCCAAGGTCAAGGCGACCTTTCTACTGTCGCAGCTCAATGGCCTGACCTACCCGGAAATCGCCACCGAACTGGGGATTTCCCGGCGCTCGGTCAGTGACTACATGACCCGTGCCTTCAATCGCTGCCTGCGGTTCCACCACACGCGGCCCAGTTATGACTTTTAACCCCTCTTGAATACCGCAGAGATCAAATGTGGGAGCGGGCAAGCCCGTTCCGACACTGGGTCTTCTGTGTTCCAGGAAATGATTAGCCACGAGGTTCTGCATGAAAAGACTTAAAACCCTGCTGGGTGGCTCGCTGCTGGCACTGGCCGCTTTATCGCAGCCAACAACGGCCGCCGAAACCGTCAAACCCATCCATTTCGGTGACATCACCTGGGAAAGCGGCAGCCTGATCACCGAGGTGCTGCGCCTGATCGTCGAGAAAGGCTATGGCCTGCCCACCGACACCTTGCCCGGCAGTACCGTCAGCCTGGAAGCCGCCCTGGCCAAGGATGATATCCAAGTGATCGGTGAAGAGTGGGCCGGGCGCAGTCCGGCGTGGGTCAAGGCGGAAAACGAAGGCAAAGTGTTCGGCCTTGGCGACACCGTAAAAGGTGCCACCGAAGGCTGGTGGGTGCCGGAGTTCGTGATCAAGGGCGATGCCGAGCGCGGCATCAAACCCCTGGCGCCGGACCTGAAGTCAGTGGCCGACCTGCCGCGCTACAAGGACGTGTTCCGCGACCCTGAAGACCCGACCCGTGGGCGCTTCCTCAACAGCCCTACCGGCTGGACCTCGGAGATCGTCAACAGCCAGAAACTCAAGGCTTACAAACTGACCGACAGTTTCGTCAACTTCCGCAGCGGCTCCGGCGCGGCGCTGGATGCGGAAGTCGCGTCGTCGATCCGTCGTGGCAAGCCGGTGTTGTTCTACTACTGGTCGCCGACACCGCTGCTGGGCCGTTTCAAGCTGGTCAAGCTGGAGGAACCGCCGTTCAACGCCGAAGCCTGGAAAACCCTGTCCGACGCGAAAAACCCGAACCCCATCGGTACCCGCTCGATGCCGGCCCGCCTGGCGATTGGCGTGTCGGCACCCTTCAAAGCGCAGTATCCGCAACTGGTCAGCGTGTTTGAAAAGGTCGACCTACCCATTGATTTGCTCAACGGCATCCTCGGTGAAATGAGCGAGAAGCGCACACCGCCACGTCAGGTGGCTCAAGCGTTCCTCAAGGACCATCCACAGGTATGGCAGCAATGGGTGCCGGCGGATGTGGCGGCCAAGGTCAAGGGGGCGCTCTGATGCTTAAAGTCTTCGCTGCCGTGGTTCTTTCGCTGGTGGTCGGCCAGGTGCTGGCGGCCGACCCTCCCACCTTGCGCATCGGTTACCAGAAAAGCTCCGTGAGCATGGTACTGGCCCGTGAGCACAAACTCTTCGAAGAAGCGCTGCCCGGCACGCAGGTGCAGTGGACCGAATTCCTCGGCGGCCCACCGCTGATCGAAGCGCTCAACGGCGGCAGCCTGGATATCGGTAACATCGGCGACATCCCGCCGATCTTCGCCCAGGCGGCCGGCATCGACTTGCAGTACTTTGCGGTGGAGCCCAACGAGGGCAAGACCGAAGCGGTGCTGGTACCCACGGCCAGCAGTGTGCAGAGCGTGGCGGAGCTCAAGGGCAAGCGCGTGGCACTGCTCAAGGGCTCCAGTGCCCACAACCTGTTCCTCAAAAGCCTGCTGCGCGCGGGCTTGCAATGGAAGGATGTGAACGTGGTGTACCTGTCGCCATCCGACGGGCGCGCTGCGTTTGAACAAGGCAAGGTCGACGCGTGGGTGGTATGGGATCCGTACTACTCCGCCGCCGTGATCGACGGGGCCGCCCGTGTGCTGGGCGACGGCCAGGGTCTCAACCCGGCGGGCAGTTTCTTCGTGGTCAGCAGCCCGTTTGCCAAGCAATACCCGCAGTCCGTCGGTGCGATCATCAAGACACTGGCCAAGGCGCAGCGCCTGTCCCTCGACCAACCTGAGGAGAGCATCGCGTTAATGGCCAAGACCCTGGGCCTGCAACCGGCGGTGGTCAAAAGCTATTTCGAACACCGCTCGCCTGCGCCGATTCGTCCGCTGCAAGCCGTGGACATCGGCAACCAGCAACGCACCGCCGACCTGTTCTTTGCCAATGGCCTGATCCCGAAAAAGGTCGATGTACAGCAAGCTGTCTTCAAGGCCCCATGACCCTGCAACGATCTACATCGGGCAGGGCACTCGGCAACTCCACGAGGCGGTGCGCAGCCAGGTAGCCCATCTGGATCTGGATCGCACAGGCTCGGTGGAGGTGCTGGCGTTGAGTGCTTTCACTTCAACTTATGGATTCTCGACCGCCAGTGCGGCGGCGACCTCTGGGCGCTGCCCCACCCGCTGCATAAACGCATCCAGTGCCGGCCACTCAGCCAGGTCGATAGCGTGGAAGGCGGCCCAACGCAGCACCACGAACAGGTAGGCATCGGCGACCGAGAATTGCGAACCCAGCAGGTAATCCTGACGCTCCAGGGTCTGCACCAGGATCGCAAAGCGCTTGAACAGCGTGGCCTTGAACAGCGCCTTCACGTCATCCGGGATCGCGCTGTTGAAGAACACCCCCAGCCCGCCATGGATTTCGCTGGCGACAAAGTTCAACCATTCCTGCAAACGCACGCGCTCCCAGCTGCCATTGGTGGGGGCCAGGCCGGCTGCGGGTTTCAGGTCGGCCAGGTATTGCAGAATCGCACTGGCTTCCGTCAGTACCTGGCCGTTGTCCAGTTGCAGCGCGGCGACGTAGCCCTTGGGATTGATCTGCAGGAAGTCCTCGCCATTGGCGGTGGTCTTGGCCTTGTTGTCGACCCGCACCAACTCGAACGGCAGCGCCAATTCACGCAATACGATATGGGGGGCAAGTGAGCAGGCGTTGGGCGCGTAATACAATTTCATCAGGGACAGCTCCATGGAATTTGCGCCAGTTTCTCGGGCATGGCACCGTGCGTAAAATTAAACCTTCAGACCCCTGCCATAAGGACAGCTACTGTCATGATGAACCTGATGCACTGGCGCTTGCTGGTAGCCGTCGCCGACCATGGCAGCATCACCGCCGCTGCCGAGTGCGTGGGCATGACCCAGTCCGCCGCCAGCCAGGCCATGGCCGGAATGGAAGCGACATTGGGTGCGCAACTGTTTACCCGTGAGCCGCGCAAGACCCTGCCCACTGCCCTGGGGCTGAATGTGATCGAACAGGCGCGAGTCATGATGGGCGCGCTGCAGGCCATTCGCAGCACCGTCGATGAGGCCAGGCCCATGTTG
This sequence comes from Pseudomonas sp. MWU13-2517, assembly GCF_023242545.1. Lineage (NCBI taxonomy): Bacteria > Pseudomonadati > Pseudomonadota > Gammaproteobacteria > Pseudomonadales > Pseudomonadaceae > Pseudomonas > Pseudomonas sp. MWU13-2517. Next base: position 74,775 of record NZ_JALMFA010000020.1, read on the forward strand.
CGCGGGACGTTGCGCATCGCCAGCTTTCCCTTCGTGCTGGATACCTTTCTCCGCCCGTTGTTGCAGCGTTTCAAGCAACTGTATCCCGGCATCGAGGTCACCACGCTGCAAGTCACCGATAACGAAGTGGAGACCCTGCTGGGTGCCGAACTGATCGACCTGGGCGTGGTGCTCAACCCCAAGCCCGGGCGCAATGCCACAGTGTTGGGACGCGACAATTGGGTAGCGGTGGTGCCCGCGCAGCATGCACTGGCCCAGCGCCCGGCCGGGGCTGCAGTGACATTGGCGGAGTTGTTGGAACAACCCTTCGTACTCGCCACCGGCGGCTGCACCGCCAACGCCAGGAGCCTGAGCGCCGACGCCGGGTTGGCGCTGCGGGATGTCCGCGTGGAAGTGCGCGAATGGAACAGCGCCTTCAGCCTGGTGCGCGAAGGCATTGGTGTCACGCTGGTGCCGGAAATGACCCTGCCGGCGCAGCGACAAGGGCTGCGCGTGATGCCGCTCAGTACCCCTGTACACCGCGAGTTCTGCCTGGTGGGTTCGCCGAACCATGGGCCCGGCGTCGCTGCCCAGGCATTGTTAAAAATGCTGGCTGATTAATGGCCTTGCACAGTGCCAGCTCCTGGCCCGCTGCTCCCACATTTCCCTACGCTGTGGCTTAGATCGCGGCCAGGGTTTCTTTTACCGCCTGCACCTGCGGATCGACGGTTTTTGCCGCTACCTGTTGGTCCTGTTGCTGCTTGAGGCGCTCAGCCACTTCCTTGGAAATCGCGTCCTGCTTTTCCTGCGGCAGCTTCTGCACATCCTCTTCAGTCAAACCCTGCTCCTTGAGCAGCTGGTCGCGAATGCGTTCGGCTGGGGATTTGCTCATGTAATCGGTGAAGTCTTCACGGGCGCTCTTGCCGGTCGACCCGGTGGCCGGCACGTCAGACGTCGCGCTCGTCGCTGCCGTAGAGGCCTGCAACTGCACGCGGGTCTTGGCGAAGGCCTCGTCGATACGGTCGTTGGCCTTGTCCAGGTCCTTCTGCGCGGCCGGCACCGTGACGCTTTGCTGCGCCGTTTGCAGGGCGCCGCTGTACAGCGTGCTGGCGGCAGCGTTGGCGGGGTCCATGTCGGGACGCTTGATGTGTTGGATCGTCGACACGGCTTGGGTGTTGTTGTTAACCAGCATGATCGCTCACCTGTGGAAATGTTCGGTGCCACAGCTGGAGCAAATAGTGTGCCGGGGGCTGATCCCCCGATTTTATTGAGGAGGGAGCGGTCGTCGCGGCAAACATTGTCCCGCCGGCGGCCAATCGTTGCCGTCAGTGAGCAATATTCTCCAGCGCCAGGTTACGCGTACGCGGGCCGAACCAACCGATGGTGATCATCACGATCAGCATGCTGCTGGCGATAAATGCGAGCACTCCCGGTGTGCCCAGGTGTTCGAGGATAAAACCGATCAACAGGCTGCTGAACACCGTCGACAAGCGGCTGAACGAATAACAGAAGCCCACTGCCCGTGCGCGGATGTTGGTTGGGAACAGTTCGCTCTGGTAGGAGTGATAACTGAAACTCAGCCACGCATTGCAGAAGGTGATCATCACCCCGCAGAGCACCAGCCCTGTCGCCGTGGTCTGCAGGGCGAACAGGCTGCCGAAGATCATCGCGCCCAGGGCCGAGCCGACGATCTGCCATTTGTTTTCAAAGCGGTTGGCCACCTTCACGAACAGCAAGGGCCCCAGCGGGTAGGCGAGGGTGATGATGAAGGCGTACATCAGGCTGTGGGTCACGCTGACACCCTGGCCCGAGAGCAGCGCCGGCAGCCAGTTGCCGAAACCAAAAAAGCCGATGGCCTGGAACACATGAAACACAATCAGCATCAACGCACGGCGGCGATAAGGCGGTTGCCATATATCGGCAAAGCGCCCGCTGCCCTGCACGCTGACGGCCTCCGGCTCGGGCTGGTCCAGCGGTTTGCCATGGTCTTTCTGGCAGCGTGCCTCCAGGCTCTGCATGATGGTATCGGCTTCATCGAAGCGGCCTTTTTGTGCGAGCCAGCGCGGCGATTCCGGTAAGCGTTTGCGCAGCCACCAGATAAACAGCGCAAACACCGCGCTCGACAACACCACCCAGCGCCAACCGGATACGCCGAACGGCGCCTGGGGCACCAGCCACCACGACATCAAGGCCACCGCCGGCACTGACAGGAACTGGATAAAAAATGCAAAGGCAAACGCCGAACTGCGCATGCGTTTGGGCACCAGTTCCGACAGGTAGGCGTCGATGGTCACCAGCTCGATGCCAAGACCGATGCCCACCAGAAAGCGCATGCAGATGATGCCCAGCGCAGACGTCTGAATGCCCATCAATACTGTGGCGACGGTGTACCAGATCAACGCAAAGGTGAAGATTGCCCGCCGCCCGAAGCGGTCAGCGATAGGGCTGAGCAGGCTGGCGCCGAGAAACAGGCCCAGGAAGGTCGCCGAGGCGAACGCGGCCTGGTCGGAAAAACCGAACACACCGCCGCTACCGGTAGCAAACAGGCCGTCCTTGATCAGGCCGGGGCTGATATAGGCGGTCTGGAACAAGTCATACAGCTCGAAAAAGCCACCGATCGACAGTAACGCCACCAGGCGCCAGACGCTGGCCACGGCAGGCAGGCGGTCAATGCGCGCGCTGATGTGGGCGGCCCGGATCGGGTCGATGCCGTCAAGGGTGGAGGGTGAGGGCATGGGCGCAGTTCCGGGCGTAATGGCGTTATTGATTTAGTTATGACCGTCGAGCGCAAAGGCCTGGAAGCCCGGGCGCTGGCTGAGCCGCTGGTAATAGGCCTCGACTGCCGGGTAAGGCGGGTGGTCCAGCGGCGCGTTCCGCCAGCGGTGCACCGAGAGGCCGACGAGGATATCGGCCAGGGTGAATTCATCACCGGCCACGTAGGCGCCGGTTTTGGCCAGCTGTTGTTCGAGTAGCCCCATTTTGTCATTCCACGCCTGCACGCCGGCGCGCAGGCGCTGCGGGTCCTGGTAATCCGGGTTTTTGCGCACCAGCGCATGGAACGCATAACCCCAGGATGGATTGAGTTCGGTGGCTTGCCAGTCCATCCATTGCTCCACCTTGGATCGGGGCGCGGGTTCGGCGGGAAGCAAGTCGTGACGTTGGTACAGGCCGACGAGGTAGCGGCAGATGGTGTTGGATTCCCACAGCACGCCGTGGTCATCGATCAGCACCGGCACCTGGGCGTTGGGGTTCAGGGCAAGGAATTCGGCGGCTTGAGTGGGTTTGAAGCCAATGCCCCAGTCTTCACGTACGTAGTCGATGCCCAGTTCCTGGCAGGTCCACAGTACTTTGCGCACGTTGATGGAGGACGTGCGGCCGAGGATTTTCAGTGAGTGTCCCATGGTGCTTCCCTTGCAGTGGAGAGTGGCCAATCTAGCACGACGAAACAATTTGTAAGCAATGCCCTGTAGGAGCGAGCTTGTCGTGGCGAGGGAGCTTGCTCCCGCTGGGCTGCGAAGCGGCCCCAAACCGTGCGATCGATATGGGTCAGATACACTTCGTCAACCGGTCTGGGAGTGCTTCGCACTCCAGCGGGAGCAAGCTCCCTCGCCACGCAAGCTCACTCCTGCGCAGGGCGTGTCAGTAGCGGGGCGTGTGCTGGTCCATGGCTTTGCCCACCAGCAACACACTCAGTTCGCTGAGCTGGTGGATGGCCAGGGCGACATCGCGGTGTTTGCCTGTAAGGTCATCGGACAGGTCAAGCAGCAAGGTGCTGACGGAGCACAGGGTTTCGTAGCTGTTGATCAGCAGGGTTTCGGTCGGGACATCGGGGATGAGGGTGAAGAGGGTGGTTGGCGGCGTGTCGATTTCTTTGATCATTGGATAGTCCAGGAATTGGCCACCGCCTCTTCGCTACTAAACGAGGGTGGCAGCTGTACGCAGGTTAGTAGACCGGTGGACTCCAAAGCCGGCGCACCCAAGGGTGCCCTACGCACAGCCGCCATCAAACATTTCGCTTGGGCTTGTGCACTGAGAAGTCCGAACATGGGCTACTAAACCCGGTCACCGAGAAATTCAGCGACCGGCAAACCTTAGAGACCCCCTTCCAGGCGCACAAGCCGGCGGATTCTGACGTAAGCGTAGGCAGCCGGGCAAGGCGCTGATCGCAATGTCAGCCGCGTCCTACAGTCGTCCTACGTGCTTTCCCGCACCTGCAATTCAAACCCCATATCCACCACGGGTTTGGCGATTTTGTTGCCCGCCATGATGCTCAACAAATGTTCCGCCGCACGTCGCCCAATGGCCTCACGCGGGGTGCTGATGCTGCTCAGGCGCGGCACCATGAAGGACGACGCCGGCAAGTCGTTGAAGCCCAGCACCGCTACGCGTTCCGGCACATTGATGTTGTGGCGCAGGGCTTCCAGCAGTGCGCCCTGGGCCAAGTCGTCGTTGCCGAAGAAGATCGCGTCCACATCGGGATGGCTTGCCAGCATCTGCAGGAACAGCTCGCCGCCCAGGCCCACGGAGGAGGGGCGTGGTGTCAGCAACTCCAGCGCCGGGTCGTACATGCCTGCCTGTTGCAGTGCGCGGCGGAAGCCTTCACCGCGCAGTAACGTGCGTTGGTCCAGTTGCGCGCCGATGTAAGCCAGGCGCTTGCGCCCACGTGACAGCAAATGTGCGGCCGCCGTTTCACCGGCCGCCAACTGTGAAAAACCCACGCAGTTCACGCCGGCGTTGGGGTCCAGGTCCATCATGTAGACGCAGGGCACATTGCTGGCCTCGACCATTCGTCGCGCACTTTCAGTCCGATCAAAGCCGGTCAGCAGCAAGCCTCGTGGCTGATACGCCATATAGTTGCGCAGCAGGTTTTCTTCTTCATCGCGCGAATAATGGGAATTGCCGATCAGCACTTCAAAGCCCTTGGGGCGCAGCACTTGGTGGATGGCTTCGAGGGTTTCGATAAACAGCAGGTTGGACAGCGATGGCACCAGCACCACCACCGAGTGGCTTTGCGCCGAGGCCAGGGCGCGGGCGGCGGGATTGACGACGTAATTCAGTTCACTGGCGGCGTGTTGCACTTTTTCCACCAGCTCGGTGGCCACGGTGCTGATGCCGCGCAGGGCGCGAGAGGCGGTAATCGGGCTGACGCCAGCCAGGCGGGCAACTTCGTTGAGGGTCGGGCGACCCGTGGTGCGCAATTTTTTATCGTTCTTGGAGGTCATCAGGCGGCTTGCCAAACAAAAATCGAGGCACTAAGGTAGCGCTGTCTCCAAAAGGCTGCAAATGCTTGAACGTAGGGTTGCCTGATCCCGTTCAAATCGCTGGAGAGGATGCACGCGTCACTCCATAAAAAAAGACAAGACGGCGCGGGAAAAGCCTGTTTTTGCACTAGCCTTACAGCGTGCAAAGGTAGCGCTATCTGCGTCCTGAGGTGTTTCATGAGTCAACCTGTTACCGCCCTGGTCATCATGGGTGTTTCCGGCTGTGGCAAGTCCAGTGTCAGCGAGGCCCTGTGCCGCCTGAACGGCGCCACCGCCATTGAAGGCGACAGCTTTCACCCCGCCGCCAACATCGAGAAGATGAGTGCCGGCCACCCTCTCAACGACGACGACCGCGCCGGTTGGCTCGACATCCTCTGCGATGAACTGCGCCGCGCGCTCAAGGCCGGCGAGCATCCCGTGCTCACCTGTTCGGCGCTCAAGAAGAAATACCGCGACCACCTGCGTGAAGCCGCACCGGGCCTGGGTTTCGTGTTCCTGGAACTGACCCGGGCCGTGGCCGCCGACCGCGTGTCCCATCGCCCCGGCCATTTCATGCCGGCAAGCCTGATCGACAGCCAGTTCGCCACCCTTGAATCGCCGAAGGGCGAGCCGCTGACCCTGGCGCTCAACGCCAGCGAAGACAGCGTCGAGGCCCTGGCCAGGCAGACTCATGCCTGGTGGCTGCAACACGGCTTTGAACCTACTCATTAATTTTTTGCCGGAAAAGATAGCGCTATCCCCGACAGGAAATTCAACACCCGCTTTAATAACAACAACAAACAGGAGAGACCCCCCATGTTTGGCATGTCCCACGAGTCCTACCTGCTGCTAGATGCAGTGGTCACCATTATCGGACTGATCGTCTTGATCACCCGGTTCAAAGTTCACCCCTTTATCGCGCTGATCATCGCCGCAGGTTTTCTCGGCCTGACCTCGGGCATGCCCGTCGACAAAATCATCAAGGCGTTCCAGGACGGCTTCGGCGGGGTGCTCGGCTTTGTCGGCATCATCCTCGCCCTGGGCACGATGCTCGGTAAGATGATGGCCGAATCCGGCGGTGCCGATCAGATCGCCCAGACCCTGATTCGAGCCTTCGGCAAGGAGAAGGTGCAGTGGGCCATGATGTTCGCCGCATTCCTGGTGGGCATCCCGCTGTTCTTCGAGATCGGCTTTGTGTTGCTGATCCCGCTGGTGTTTATCGTCGCGCGGCGCACCGGTGTGTCGCTGATCAAGATCGGCATCCCACTGCTCGCCGGCCTGTCGGCGGTGCACGGCCTGGTGCCACCGCACCCGGGCCCGCTGCTGGCTATCGGCGTGTTTGGCGCGGACATCGGCAAGACCATCCTGTACGGCCTGATCGTCGCACTGCCGACCGCCATCATTGCCGGCCCGATCTTCGGTACGTTTATCGCCAAGTACATCCCCGGCAATCCGTCCCAGGAGTTGGTGGACCAACTGGCCCGCGAGACTGAAAACAAGTCGCTGCCCAGCTTCAGCGTAACGCTGATCACCGTGCTGCTGCCGGTGTTCCTGATGCTGCTCAAAACCTTCGCCGACATTGCCCTGCCGGACGGCCATGGCATTCGCAACTGGATGGACATGATCGGCCACCCGATCACTGCACTGCTGCTGGCGTTGCTGCTGTCGCTGTACACCTTCGGCCATCGTCAGGGCATCGGTTCCAAGCAGATCCTCAAGTTGCTCGACGCGAGCCTTGCGCCGACTGCCGCGATCATCCTGATCATCGGTGCCGGTGGTGGTTTCAAGCAGATGCTGGTGACCAGCGGCGTGGGTGACGTGATCGGCCATATGGCGGTGACCGCGCAGATCAACCCGATTTTGCTGGCGTGGCTGGTGGCGGCGGTGATTCGTGTGGCGACCGGTTCGGCGACCGTGGCGACTATCACCGGCGCGGGCATCGTGGTGCCGGTGGTGGGGATGATCCCCGGGGTCAATCGTGAACTGCTGGTGTTGGCGACGGGGGCGGGGTCGTTGATTTTGTCTCACGTCAACGATGCCGGGTTCTGGCTGGTGAAGCAGTACTTCAATATGACCGTGGCCGAGACCTTCAAGACCTGGACGGCCATGGAGACCATCCTGTCGGTGGTGGCGTTGATCTTCATCATGCTGTTGTCGCTGGTGGTCTGACCCGCACACGGCACAACCCAGCAACACCCGGTCAAAAAGGTGGGAGGAGGCTTGCCCCCCCTCCCACACTTGACCACATTCCCATGAGTTGGATCAGGCTTTGGTGACAAGCCCATCCGCGCGGAACATCCCGCGAATCCCCCGCACCGCCTGGCGAATCCGATCCTGGTTCTCGATCAGCGCAAAGCGCACGTGATCATCCCCATACTCGCCAAACCCGATGCCCGGCGACACGCATACCTTCGCTTCCAGCAGCAGCTTCTTGGCAAACTCCAGCGAGCCCATGGCGGCATACGCTTCGGGAATCTTTGCCCAGACATACATCGACGCCTTCGGGTTTTCCACCATCCAGCCCAATTCATGCAGGCCCTTGACCAGCACGTTGCGGCGTTGGCGATACTGCTCGGCAATGTCCTTGACGCACTGCTGGTCACCTTCGAGCGCTGCAATGGCCGCCACTTGCAGCGGGGTGAACGTGCCGTAGTCGTGGTAGCTCTTGATACGCGCCAGGGCGCTGACCAATTCCGGGTTGCCCACCATGAAACCAATGCGCCAGCCGGCCATGTTGTAGCTCTTGGACAAGGTGAAAAACTCCACCGCAATGTCCTTGGCGCCCGGTACCTGCATGATCGACGGGGCCTTCCAGCCGTCGTAGACGATGTCGGCATAGGCCAGGTCGTGGACCACCAGCACGTCGTACTGCTTGGCCAGGGCGATCACGCGTTCGAAGAAGTCCAGCTCCACGCACTGTGCGGTGGGGTTGGACGGAAAGCCCAGGATCATCATTTTTGGCTTGGGGATCGAGCCGCGAATCGCCCGTTCCAGTTCGGCGAAGAAATCCACGCCGGGCACCAGCGGCACTGATCGCACCTGGGCGCCGGCAATCACGGCGCCGTAGATATGGATCGGGTAACTGGGGTTGGGCACCAGCACGGTATCGCCCTGGTCCAGGGTGGCCAGCATCAAGTGCGCCAGGCCCTCTTTGGAACCGATGGTGACGATGGCTTCCGACTCGGGGTCGATGTCCACTTCATAGCGGTCCTTGTACCAGCGTGAAATGGCGCGGCGCAGGCGCGGAATGCCTTTGGAGGTGGAGTAGCCGTGGGTGTCTTCACGCTGGGCGACGGTGACCAGTTTTTCCACGATGTGCGGTGGAGTGGGACCGTCTGGGTTACCCATGCTCAAGTCGATGATGTCTTCGCCGCGCCGACGCGCAGCCATCTTCAGCTCGGCAGTGATATTGAATACGTAAGGGGGGAGTCGATCTATGCGCGCAAAGCGGCGCGGCGAACCTTGGTCTGCCATTGTTGCCTCGAGGTACGTAAGCGCCCGGAACCGTCCGAGCGACGTTGGCCACTGCGGTGGCCTGCGGGCAGACAATACGGTCGATGATGGCCAGATGTCCATATGTGTAGGAAATTTTTCTGCATGGTGTGCGGCGCAGATATACCCCTATACTCGATGCGGGCTTGTTCCCTCATAAGAAGGAGACTGTTCGTATGGATCAGCAGACGAAACAACCGTTGGAACCACGCTTGGAAGACGGCAAGGCGCTGGTGATTGCGGGTGTGCAAGGGCGCTATTCGAAGGCCACCGTGGGCGATATTCCCAAGTTGTGGGAGCTATTTGATACCTGCGTCAAGGACATCAAGAAGCGCGTTGGCGGTTTGACCTATGGGGTGTGTCATAACCCCAGCCACGGCGAGTTCGATTACATGGCCGGGGTGGAAGTCGCGTCCAAGGGCGACGCGCCGAGCAACTTCGAAACCATCGAAATTCATGCACATCGCTACGCCGTGTTCCCGCACCATGGCCCGGTGCAGGCGCTTGAACAGACTTACGAGCGCATCATGTTCGAGTGGTTGCCGCACTCGGGCTACAAAGTGGCCGGAGCGGATTTCGAACGCTACAGCGCCGATTTTGATGGGCGCAAGGGCACCGGCACGGTGGAAATCTGGTTGCCAATCGAAGCCAAGGCCTGAAACGGCTGCGGGCCGATGTCACGTAAACATGACATAACCGTCAAACAGTCATGTTTACGTTACATCGACGGGCTGAACCTCCACCGCAACCTCCGTTCATAGTCAGTCCTGCCCTGGTAGGCCTCCCCGCTGTCCACCCACCCGGTCGCCAGATACAACCCCATCGCCGCTACATTGTCCCTGTCCACCGACAGCTCCAAACCCTTGATCTGCGGCCAGGCCTGCATCGCCGCTGCCGGCAGCGCCAGCAGGCATGCCTTGCCGAACCCGCGCCCTTGCTGCGTGCGGTCTACTTGCAAAGCGTGCAGCGAGGCGCTGTGTTCATCGGCCCAATGGGGCAGGCATGGCGGGCGCTTGAGCAGCAGGAAGGCCACGGGCCGGTCTTCGGCGAGCAGGGCGAAGCCTTTGACGGCGGCGGGGTTGGGATTGACCAGCAGGCTGTTCAGCGCGCAGTCGATATCGCCGGAAAATGCCCGTTGCTCGGGGTGCACTTGCAGGGTCTCGAGCTGCTGTTTTTGCACAAGGCTCAGCGTCTCATAGGGGACGAGGCGGGTTTCCATTGGCGGTGAATCTCAATCCTGCACGGGGACGCGGATTCTAGCGGGTTTGCAGGCGGCTGAATTATTTTTCAGCGTTGTGTCGATTGAGCCGGCGGCGATTCGACCAGGGGTGTCCTTCGTGATTTTTACCCCAAAGGAGTATCGTTATGAGCACTGCCATCAACTCTCTGATCGACCAATGGAAGCACGCTGTGCTTGCCCGGGATATCGACAGGATTGTCAGCTTTTACGCCGACGATATCGTCTCGTTCGACGCCGTTGCCGCGCTGCAATTCAAGGGCAAGGCGGCCTACCGCGCCCACTGGGAAGCGTGCATGGAACACTGTCCGGGCCCGGGTATTTTCGAGTTCCATGAACTGCGCATTGTAGACGCCCCGGAAAGCGCATTTGCCCATTGGCTGGCCCATTGCGGCGGTGCCGGCCCGGATGGCGTGGTGAAGTCGTGCTGGATGCGGGTGACGGCCGGTTATGCGCGCATCAATGGCCAATGGAAGGTCGTGCACGAGCATTGGTCGGCGCCCTTCGATATGCAAACCGGCGTCGCCTTGTTCGAGCTGAAACCTTGAGCGCAGCGAACTATAGTCATTAGTCCGAAAACGGAGACGCACATGAAATACCTCTGCCTGATCTACAGCAACGAGCAGGTGCTGCACACCTCGCCGGACAGCCCCCAAGACCCGGAGTGTTTCGCCTACGCGCAGTCCATCCAGGCCAGCGGCCGCATGCTGGCCGCCGAGCCGCTGGAGTCGGTGACCACCGCCACCACTGTGCGCATGCGCAATGGCAAGTTGTCGATCACCGATGGGCCGTTTGCTGAAACCAAGGAGCAGTTGGCCGGTTTTTACCTGATCGAGGCCAAGGACCTGAACGACGCAATCCAGGTAGCCGGCGGCATTCCAGCGGCGCGGGTCGGCAGTGTGGAAGTGCGTCCCGTACGTGAATTGAATCTCTGAGCATCACAATCATAAGAACTCAAGAGGATTGACGATGAATACCCAAGCTCCCTTCGAACTGTCCATCAGCCGCTTGATCGACGCCCCGCGCAGCCGTGTCTTTCGCGCCTGGACCACGCCCGAGCTATTGCAACAATGGTGGGGCCCCCATGGCATGACCACCCCCGAGTGCGAAATGAACCTGTGGGTCGGTGGCCTGTTTCGCACCCTCATGCGCGCCCCCGACGGCGGCGAATATCCAACCCAGGGCGTGTTCCTGGAAATCGATGCGCCCAACCGGCTGGTGTTCACCGATGCTTTTGCGCCTGGCTGGATCCCTTCAGGCAAGCCCTTCATGACCGCTGAGGTGACTTTCGAAGAGGTCGACGGTAAAACCCGCTACACCGCGCGCGCCATGCATTGGAATGCTGAAGACAAACAGGCCCACGAGGCCATGGGGTTTCACGATGGCTGGGGGCAGAGCCTGGACCGCCTGGTGACGCTGGTGACCCAAGGCATGGCCGATTGACGCTGCCGATTGAGGCGATCTACCGCAGCGAATCACGGCGCGTACTCGCGACGCTGATTCGCTTGCTCGGTGATTTCGACCTGGCCGAAGAAGCCCTGCACGAAGCGTTTTTCGTTGCCGTGCAGCGCTGGCCACAGGACGGCGTGCCGAACAATCCCCGGGCCTGGCTGGTCTCCACCGGCCGCTTCAAAGCCATCGACCGTCTGCGCCGCCAAGCCCGATTCAGCCCATTACTGCAGGAGCAGGCCGATGCGCTGGAGGCGGTCGACTGGAATGAGGAAGACGTGGAAGACGACCGTCTGCGCCTGATCTTCACCTGCTGCCACCCGGCGCTGGCCGCCGACGCCCAGGCGGCGTTGACGTTGCGTGAGATCTGCGACCTCACCACCGAGGAAATCGCCCGTGCTTTTCTGGCTTCGCCCACCACCATCGCCCAGCGCATCGTGCGCGCCAAGGGCAAGATCCGTGAAGCGAAAATCCCCTATCAGGTGCCGTCCCTGGCGGAGTTGCCTGAACGTCTCGACAGCGTATTGCGTGTGGTTTACCTGGTGTTCAACGAGGGCTATTCGGCGTCTATGGGGGCAGACCTCACCCGGGAAGACCTGACCCGCGAAGCCATCCGCCTGGCCCGCTTGCTGGCGCAGCTGTTGCCGGAGCCTGAGGTCATGGGCTTGCTGGCGTTGATGCTGTTGCACGAATCCCGTCGCGCCGCGCGTACTTCGGCCGCTGGTGAGTTGGTGCTGTTGCAGGAGCAGGACCGTGGTTTGTGGGACGCATCCTTGATCGCTGAAGGCTGCGCGTTGGTAGAACAGGTATTGACCGCGGGGCGTTTCGGCCCGTATTGCCTGCAAGCGGCGATTGCGGCGGTGCACGCCGAGGCAGCCAGCGCCGAGGACACCGATTGGTTGCAGATTGTCGGGCTTTACGACGTGTTGCTTCGGGAAGTGCCGTCGCCGGTGATCGAATTGAACCGCGCCGTGGCGGTGGCGATGTGGCAAGGACCGCTGGCGGGGTTGGCGCTGGTCGAGGGCATTTTGTTGCGTGGTGAGTTGCTGGATTATCACTTGGCGCATGCGGCGCGAGGGGAGTTTTGCCGCCAGTTGGGGCGCACCGAAGAAGCTTGTGCGGCTTACGCAAAAGCCCTGTCACTGACCCGGCAAACGCCAGAAAAACGCTTCATCGAACGACGCCTCACCGAACTCAACCAACCCAGGCAATGAGGCGGGAAGCGGCTTGAGGGCTATTCGAGAATTTTCTGCAGCATCCAACTGCCTGCCGGGCCCGGTGGGTGTTGGCGCGACCACAGTGCATCCACCGTCACCGAGCGTGGCCAACTGCGCACGGTGAGTTCAACCAGCCCGGCATTGCCAAAGCGTTCCACCATCCAGCGGGGCAGCGCCGCCCAACCGAAACCGAGTTGGGCCATCTCCATCAGCATCAGAAAGCTCGGCGCTGACCACACGCGGCCCGTGGCGCGGGTTTCATTGGGGTTGATAATGCTCGCCAGGCGTAATTCCCGATGTTGCTGCAACGACCGCTGGTCAATGTTCTCCAGCTTGGCCAGTGGATGGGTGGGCGCCACGAACAGAGCGATCTCTGCGCGCTCCGCGACGGGAGCACGGCTCAGGTCGGGCGGATAAACCTCCTGGGCTTCAATGAACGCGATCTGTGCCCGGCCACTTTGCACAAGGTCGATCAGGTCTTCGCACTCGGCAATCAGCCATTCCAGCTCCAGCTCCGGGTAGCGTTGCTCGAAGGCTTTCAGGACGATTTCGAAACGCTCGGACTGGTACGTATCGGACATGGCGATACTCAGCTTCGGTTCCAACCCCCGGGCCAGCTGGTTGGCCGCCATCTCCAGGCGGCTGCTGGCCTCCAGCACCTGCTCGGCCCGTTGCAACAGCACATGGCCGGCGGGTGTGAGCGTCGGCTTGCGGCTGCTGCGATCGAACAGCGCCACATCCAGATCAATTTCCAGGCTAGCGACGGCCGCGCTGACGGTGGATTGGCTCTTGCCCAGCTTACGCGCCGCAGCGGAGAACGAGCCTTGGGTAGCTGCCTGCACAAACGCTTGCAGCACTTCGTTGGACGCCATGACTATCGCCTTTGTCGATGGTTATTGGTTATGAAGTATCGATTCAAAGGGTAATCATGGCAACCATCGTCATTCATGGAGCGCAGGTGATGCACCCTACCAAGTCGATTACTGAACGTGTTGGTCAAGCCCTGGGTTTTGAGGGGTTGGCTTTGTTGATCTGTACACCGCTGCTGGTGTGGATCACTGGCCGGCCGGTCCTGGAAATGGGCGCGGTGACCTTGGCCCTCAGCCTGTTGGCGCTGACCTGGAACATCATTTTCAACAGCCTGTTCGACCGCCTGAAGGTCCGCCTGCAATTGACCGGCGGCGCGTGGACGCGGGTAGTGCACGCGTTGCTGTTTGAGGGCGGGCTGATTCTCGTCGCCGTGCCGTTGATCGCGGCGTGGCTGAATATCAGCCTGATGCAGGCGTTTATGCTCGACATCGGCGTACTGCTGTTTTTCCTGCCGTACACCTATGTGTATCACTGGGGGTATGACGTTATCCGGGAAAAAATCGTCAGCAAAAACGCTATCCAGTGCAGGAGCTAGCATGCTGTGGCGAGGGGGCTTGCTCCCGTGCGACAGCGCAGCTGGCGCACGCTTTCAGGGGCGCTTCGCACCCCAGCGCAAGCAAGCTTGCTCGCCACAACAAGCGAGCGCCTACAGACAGGTGAGCGAGCTTACAAAATCCAGGAACGCCCGCACCTTGGCGGCAGGTAAATGCCGTGACGGATAGTAGGCGTACAGCGGAAAGCGCTCGTCGGGCCAGTCGGGAAACAACTCCACCAAACTGCCGGCCTTGAGTGCCGGGGCCAGGCCCAGGTCGAGCATCTGGGCCACCGCATGGCCGTGCTCGCACACGCTGTATAACGTGCTGGCGTCGTTGACCACCAGGCGGCCATCGGTACGTACGATCAGTCGTTCACCGGGGCGATGGAATTCCCAGGCAAATGGACGGCCGGTTTGGGAATCGCGAAAATCCAGGCACATATGCCCGTGTTCCAGATCCTGAGGCACTGCGGGTTGGCCGTATTGTTCAAGGTAAGCGGGGGCGGCCACGGTGAGCACCCGCACGTCCATCAACTGACGGGCGATCAGCGAGGAGGATTGCGGGATGCCGAAGCGAATCGCCAGGTCGAAACCATCGGCCACCAGGTCACCGAGTTGGTCACGGGTGTGCAGGTCCAACTGCAATTGCGGATAGCGGCGCATGAAGTCGCCCAGCACCGGGCCCAGCACCAGCCGCGAAAAATACGGATCGATATTCACCCGCAGGCGCCCGCGCACGGTCAGGGCGCTGTCGGCCGCCGAACTGGCAGCCTCTTCAAGGCCCGCCAGCAGGGGCGCGATGTGTTGATAGAACCGGCGCCCCTCGTCAGTCAATTGCACCGACCTGGTGGTGCGGTCGAACAGGCGGATACCCAGGCGTTTCTCCAGGCGCGAAATCGCCCGGCTGACACCGGACGCCGTCATGTCCAAGCTGTCGGCAGCACGGGCAAAGCTGCCGCTGTCGACCACCGCCGCCAATACGCCCATGCCACCGGCCAAGCTCGGGTCAAAGCTCATTGATGATTTTCCGTCAGGTATGCAATGACACTGATGCTATCGAAGAATCCTTGGGCTGCGCAGGATAATTTCCCCATCGCGACGCAAGTCGCCTTTGCAAGGGAGAACGTTGATGTATGCAGTCACAGGTATCACTGGAAAAGTCGGTGGCGCCGTTGCCCGCGCTCTGCTCGCGGCTGGGCAGCCGGTACGCGCCGTGGTGCGCAGCGTCGACAAAGGCGTGAGTTGGGCCGCGCGTGGGTGTGAGGTGGCAGTGGCGGAGGTGGATGATCCCCAAGCCATGGCTGAAGCCTTCGCGGGTGTGAAGGGCGTGTTCATCATGATGCCGTCGAACTTCGATCCGTCGCCGGGCTTTCCGGAAGCCCGGCGGGTGGTGGAAAACATCCGTCAGGCCCTGGCGTGTGCGCGCCCTGGCAAGGTGGTGTGCCTCTCCACCATCGGCGCTCAGGCCGTGCAACCGAACCTGCTCAACCAACTGCACCTGCTGGAGGAAGCTGTGGGCAGCCTGGAATTGCCGGTGACGTTTTTGCGGCCCGGCTGGTTCATGGAAAACGCCCTGTGGGATGTAGCGTCGGCGGTTGCAGGGCGGATCTCAAGTTTCCTGCAACCCTTGGACAAATCGGTGCCGATGGTTGCTACGGCGGATGTCGGACGTGTGGCCGCCGAACTGCTGCTGGAGCCCAGCCCGCGTATCGTGGAACTGGAAGGGGCACAACGCATTACCCCTAACCAATTGGCCGCCGAGTTTGCCCGCGTGCTCGGTAAACCGGTCGCCGTCGACGAGATCCCCCAGGAGACCTGGCATGGGCTGTTCAGCGGCCAAGGCATGCGCAACCCGCTGCCGCGGATTCAGATGATCAACGGCTTTAACGAAGGGTGGATCGAATTCGAAGGCACCCCTCGCAAAGGCACGGTCGAACTGGGCACTGTGCTTCGCGAGTTGGTGCAACGCAGCGGCGCTTGAGCCTTACAAAAACATGCCGCCCGAGGCCTCGATACGCTGGCCGGTGATCCAGTTGCTGCCATC
The DNA here is from genome assembly GCF_023242545.1 of Pseudomonas sp. MWU13-2517. NCBI lineage: Bacteria > Pseudomonadati > Pseudomonadota > Gammaproteobacteria > Pseudomonadales > Pseudomonadaceae > Pseudomonas > Pseudomonas sp. MWU13-2517. The sequence goes on from NZ_JALMFA010000020.1 coordinate 90,838, forward strand.
GGCCAGCAAGATGGAAATAGCCCCGCCGATATCGTCCGGCAAACCGGCGCGGCCCAGAGCGGTGTTATTGGCGACCATCGCGTTCAGATCCTGATTGTCGCGCACGGCACCACCGCCGAAATCGGTTTCGATGGCGCCGGGCGCCAGGATGTTCACGGTGATGCCGCGCCCACCCAATTCCTTGGCCTGATAGCGGGTGAGGACTTCCATCGCGCCTTTCATGGCGGCATACGCCGCATATCCCGGCAGGCTGAATCGCGCCAGGCCGCTGGAGATATTGATGATGCGGCCGCCGTCGCGGATCAGCGGCAAAAGCTTCTGGGTCAGGAAAAACGGCCCCTTGAATTGGATCGCCACCAATTGATCGAACTGTGCTTCGGTGGTGTCGGCAAAGCTGGCGTGGGTACCAATGCCGGCGTTGTTGATCAGAAAATCGAAGTGATCCTGTGCGAAAACATCTTTGAGCACTGTGGTGATTTCGCTGACGAAGCCATCAAACGTGTCGCTGCGGCTGACATCCAGTTGCAGCATGGCGGCGCGGCCACCCAAGGCTTGAACCTGCTCGACCACGGCTTGGGCTTCACCGGCGGCGCTATGGTAGGTGCCGATGATGTCGATGCCTTGTGCGGCCAGGTGCAGCGCGGCGCTTTTGCCCAGGCCGCGACTGGCGCCGGTAATCAGTGCGATTTTACGCGTCATGATGGGAGTTCCTTGTGATTGGTTGGATGTGGCACTGAGTGTATTTGTCCGCTCACAACGTGATAAACAGGGCTTTATCGGAATCACTGGCCGGATAAGGCGAACAATCCCATGAACAAGCTTGAGTTGCTGCGCACCTTCGTGCGCGTTACCGAACTGTCGAGTTTCACCCAGGCGGGCGAGAGCCTGGGCCTGCCGCGCTCCACCGTCTCCGAGCATGTGCAGGCGCTGGAGGAACTGCTCGGCGCCCGTTTGCTGCAGCGCACCACGCGCAAGGTGCAGGCGACTCAGGACGGCCGCGTTTTGTATGAACGCAGCAAGGATCTGCTGGCCCATATGGAGGAACTGGAAGGCTTGTTCCGCCAGGACGAAACCCAACTGGCCGGGCGTATCCGAGTGGACCTGCCCAACGTGATGGCGCGGGACATGCTCCTGCCGCACCTGCCGACTTTCATGGAGCGTCACCCGCTGATCGAGATGGAAATCAGCAGTACGGACCGCCAGGTAGACCTGATCGCTGAAGGCTTTGATTGTGTGCTGCGGGTGGGCGCCCAGCCCGACCAGACCGTGGTGGCGCGCCGCGTGTGCAGCATGCCGATGGTCAATTGCGTCAGCCCTGCGTACCTGCAACGTCATGGCATGCCCGAGACCCTGGCTGACCTGGCTCATCATCAATTGGTGCATTACGTGAGGCCCTTGGGCGCGCGCTCGGCAGGTTTTGAATATCAGCAGGGCAGCAAAGTGGAGCGTGTGGCAATGGCCGGGCGCGTCACCGTCAACAGCACCGATGCGTACCAGGCCGCGTGCCTGGGCGGATTTGGCATCATCCAGGTGCCGCAGCTGGGTATTGGCGACTTATTGGCCAGTGGGAAATTGGTGGCGGTGCTGCCGGATTACCCGGCGCCGCCGCTGGACGTGTCCTTGTTGTACGCCGGCCAGCGCCATTTGCCTCTGCGCGTGCGGGTGTTCATGGACTGGATGGCGGCCATTCTGCAAGCCCGTCATTAACGGCGTGCCGATAATTGCTGCGGCGCCAGGAAGGCGTCGTGGAAGTAATCGCGGAACGCCTGCATTGCCGGGGTGAACGCACGTTCGCGGTGCCACGCCAGGCCGACGCTCATGGGCGTGACCGGGTCGGTGACGGTCAGGGTTTCGATACGCTTGCCTTCCAGGGACCAGGGCCGGTGCACCAGGTCCGACAGAATCGCCACACCGCTGCCGTTGGCGACCATGCTGCGCACCGCCTCCACCGAACTGGTGCGCAGCCGCACCCTGGGTGTTTGCCCGGCCTGCTCCCAGTAACGCATCGCGCTGTGTTCGGCCTCGTCGACGGTGAGCAGAATGTAGGGTTCCTGCGCTACATCCGCGAGGCTCACGGCACTGCGTTCGCACAGCGGGTGATGGCTGGGCAGCCACAGTCGGCGTTCGGAGTTGAACAGGATCTCGGAAACGATGGCCGGATGGGTGAGGTTGGCGGTGAGCACCACGGCCATGTCGAACTGGCCGTCGAGCAGGCCCTGTTCGATGGCCTGGCGTTCCTGCTCGAAGACCTCGATGGTCACGTCCGGGTGCCAGTGTTCCATGCGTTGCAGGTGATGCGGCAGGAAATAACCCAGTACCGTGTAGCTGGCGGCTACCCGCAACACCCCGCTGGCGCGGTAGTCGGGCAATGGGCTGTTCAGTGCGTCGTCGACGCTGCGCAGGATCACGTAGGCGCGGTTGAGAAAGTGCCGGCCGGCGTCGGTCAGGTTCATGCCCTGGGCCGAGCGCACGAATAACTGCACGCCAAGCATGGCCTCCAGTTCCTTGATCGCCGTAGTGACCGCCGACTGGGAGATGTTCAAGTGAATCGCCGCCTGGGAAATCTGGCCGATCTCGGCGGTGGCGACGAAGTAGCGGACTTGGCGCAACGTCAGGGACATGGCGGTATCTGTTTTTCAGAAGATGGGTCATCTGATAATAGATCTTCCCAAGGGGTCAAGCCCGGGCCTACTTTCCAGCATCACCTTGAAGGGAGCGACCTTGATGCAGGCAGTGGATTTCAACTCGGACATGGGCGAAGGCTTCGGCCCCTGGACCATTGGCGATGGTGTCGATGCGCAACTGATGGCCTACATCAGCTCGGCGAATATCGCCACCGGCTTTCACGCCGGCGACCCCGGCACCATGCGCCGTACCGTTGAGCGCGCCAAGCAACTGGGCGTTGCCATCGGTGCCCATCCGGGGTTCCGCGACTTGGTGGGGTTCGGTCGCCGGCATATCAACGCACCGGCCCAGGAGCTGGTGGACGACATGCTCTATCAGCTGGGCGCCTTGCGCGAAATCGCCCGCGTCCAGGGGCTGACGCTGCAACATATCAAGCCCCACGGCGCGCTCTATATGCACCTGGCCCGTGACGAAGAAGCGGCGCGGCTGCTGGTGCAAAACCTGCAGATCATTGAGCCGACCCTGCTGTTGTACTGCATGCCTAACTCAGTGATCTGGCGAGTGGCCAAGGAGCTGGGGCAACCCGTGGTGCGGGAGTTTTATGCCGATCGTGAATACGATCTCAGCGGCTCCATCGTGTTTACCCGCCATGTGCGTGCGCTCGACCCTGCAACGGTTGCGGCACGGGTACTGCGCGCCTGTCAGACCAACTTGGTGCGGACCGTAGAAGGTGAGGATCTGTTTATCGAGTTCGACTCCATCTGCCTGCACAGCGACACGCCTGGCGCCCTGGAATTGGTGGAAGCCACTCGCGAAGCCTTGGACCGGGCCGGCATCGAAGTCAGAACACCCCAATAAGATCGAACCTCCATTTTTGCCTGCCTTTCTACAATGATTCCAAGAGGAACAGACATGGCTGAAACGTCCCCCATCCGCTACAGCTTCGGCGGTGATGAACACCTGTTTGCCGAGGTCAGCGACAGCATGTCCCTGCAGGCATTTTTCAAAGGCATGGCCGTGACCCGCGCCGTGGAGCGCCTGGCCCTGGAGGGCGTGCTGGATGTATGCCTGGCCAATGCGTCTTTCCAGATCCGCTTCGACCCCGACCGCATCGCGCCCCATGTGCTGCTCGATGCGGTGCAAAGCGCCGAAGCCCAGGCCGTGGCCGAACGCACCTTGCACACGCGCATCATCGAAATCCCGGTGCTTTACAACGATCCCTGGACCCATGAAACCCTGATGCGTTTTCGCGACCGTCATCAAGACCCGGGTAGCACCGATCTGGAGTACGCCGCACGTATCAATGGCCTGGCTGACGTGGATGCGTTTATTGCTGCCCACAGTGGCGCGCCATGGTTTGTGTCGATGGTGGGATTTGTCGCGGGCTTGCCGTTCATGTTCCAGATGGTCGAGCGTGAGCGCCAGCTGCAGGTGCCCAAGTACCTGCGCCCGCGCACCGACACGCCGAAACTTACCCTGGGCCATGGCGGTTGCTTTGGCTGCATCTACTCGGTGCGCGGCGCCGGCGGTTACCAGATGTTCGGCGTGACGCCGGCGCCGATCTATGACCCGGCGCAGCAGTTGGCCTACCTCAAGGAACACATGGTGTTCTTCCGCCCGGGTGACATCGTGCAGTTCAGACCCATGGACCGCGAAGCCTACGACCTGGCCGTCGCCGAGGTGGAGGCCGGCCGTTTCGACCTGCGCATCCGCCCAGTGGAATTTTCCCTCGACGCGTTTCTCGCCGACCCCGTCGGCTACCCGAAAACCCTGCAGTAGGCATTGGCATGATCAAGGTGCTCAAACCCGGCCTGGCCACCTCCGTGCAGGACCTTGGCCGTGAAGGTTATTACCACTTGGGCATCCCGCCGTCGGGTGCGTTGGACCAATATGCGTTGAGCGCGGCCAACCATCTGGTGGGCAACCCGATCGGTGCGGCGGGGCTGGAGTGCACATTGATCGGCCCGCAGCTTGAGTTTCGACAGGACGCGCTGGTGGCGCTCAGCGGTGCGCTGATGTCGCCGCGCCTGGATGGCGAAGTGGTGCACCAGGACACCGCGTTCCAGGTGCGTGCCGGGCAGGTGTTGAGCTTTGAATTTCCCATGGCCGGCGCGCGGACTTATCTGGCGGTGGCCGGGGGCATTGATGTGCCGCTGGTGCTAGGCAGCCGTTCGACCTACACCCTTGGCGGGCTCGGTGGGTTTGAGGGGCGACGTTTGCAGGAAGGCGATGAACTGCCGATTGGCCAGGCCAGTGGACGCGGGCGGGCGGGCAATAGTTTGCCGATGGCCCTGCGTCGGTCGGTCGGCGGTGATGTGACATTGCGGGTGGTGCCGGGGTTGTATTACGAGCGGCTGGCCGACGCGGCAAAAAGCAGCTTTTTTGCCGAGCCCTGGACCGTGGGGTCCGAGGCGGACCGTATCGGCTATCGCTTCAAGGGCGGCAGTGCGTTGAGCTTTCAGCCGCGGGAGCAACCCTTTGGTGCCGGGTCCGATCCGTCCAATATCGTCGACAGTTGCTACCCGATTGGCTCGATCCAGGTACCGGCCGGGTTGGAACCGATTGTGCTGCATCGGGATGCGGTGTCGGGGGGTGGCTACGCGATGATCGGCACGGTGATCAGCGCCGACCTGGATTTGATCGGGCAGATGCAACCGAACCAGCGCGCGGGGTTTATGGCGGTAACGTTGGAGGAGGCGTTGGAGGCGCGGCGGGTCTATAAAAAACGCCTGCAAATAATGCGTGGGCTGTTCACTGCCTGAAAAATGCAGAGGACCGAATGGGGGAGGGGCAAGCCCCTTACACAGTCAGTCCTCTGTTCATATCGGGTTTTGTGGTGGGTCAGAACAGTTGGGTGAACAACCAGTAGAGGCTGCCTGAAAGCAGGATTGCCGCGGGCAATGTCAGCACCCATGCCATTGCCAGGTTACGGATAGTGCGCATCTGCAACCCACCGCCATTGGCCACCATGGTCCCGGCCACACCCGAGGACAACACATGGGTGGTCGACACCGGCAGCCCATACATATCCGCCGCACCGATGGTCAGCATCGCAACCATTTCCGCTGAGGCGCCTTGGGCATAGGTCAGGTGAGTCTTGCCGATCTTCTCGCCCACCGTTACCACAATGCGCTTCCAGCCGACCATGGTACCCAGCCCCAGGGCGATAGCCACGGCGATCTTCACCCACAGCGGAATAAAGCGCGTGGAGTTGTCGATCTGGTCTTTGAACAGCTTCAGTTTGTTCTGGGTATCGGCATCGAAATTGCCGACCTTGCCTTTGTCCATCAAGCGAATGGTCTCGCTGGTCAGGTACATGTCGTTACGCACGTTGCCTACGGCTTCGGCAGGGACTTTGGCCAGGGAGCCGTAGCCTTTGACTTCGTCGCCGATCTGGCCGGCGAGGGCGGCGAGGGCGGGCACCAGTTCCGGGGTGGCTTCCTTGGTGCGTACATAGGTCGAGAGGATCGGCCGTGGGTCACCCGGCAATGCCTGTGGTGCAGCTTTCACCAATGCCACTTGGGTCACCTCGGCCACCGCTGCGAACTGCAACGATTGCTCGGCGGGCATGGTGCGGTTCAGCGCATAAGCCATGGGCAAGGTGCCCACCAGGATCAGCATGATCAAGCCCATGCCCTTCTGGCCGTCGTTGGAACCGTGGGCGAAGGACACACCGGTGCAGGTGGCGATCAGCATGCTACGAATCCACCAAGGTGGCGGGGTGTCGCCCTTCGGGGCCTTGTACAGCGCGCGGTTTTTCACAAAGGCGCGCAGGGCCAGGAGCAGCATTGCGGCAAAAGCGAAGCCGATCAGCGGCGACAGCAGCAATGCGTAACCGATCTTGATCGCCTGGCTCCAATCCACACCGCTGGTGCCGTCACGCCCGTGCATCAGCGCATTGGCCACGCCGACGCCGATGATCGAGCCGATCAAGGTGTGGGATGACGACGCCGGCAACCCCAGCCACCAGGTGCCGAGGTTCCACAGGATCGCCGCGATCAGCAGGGCGAAGATCATCGCGAAACCGGCCGACGAACCCACCTGCAAAATCAACTCGACCGGCAACAACGCGATGATGCCGAACGCTACCGCACCGCTGGAGAGCAGCACGCCGAGGAAGTTGAAAAAGCCCGACCAGACCACCGCAAAATGCGGCGGCATTGAGTTGGTGTAGATCACTGTGGCGACGGCATTGGCGGTGTCGTGAAAGCCGTTGACGAATTCAAAACCCAGGGCGATCAACAACGCCACACCCAGCAACAGGAAGGGTGTCCAGGTGGTGACCACCGTGCCCAGTTCGTGCATGTCGTGCATCAGGCTGTAGGCGGTGAACAACAGGCCCATGGCGAGCACCGCGAAGAAAATGATCACGGTCACCAGGCCGGGTTTCTTGTCCAGCCTGGGTTTGGGGTTTGTGTGTGACGCGGTGGTGGAGGCAGTCAGGGAAGGGGTGGCCATGCCGGAGCATCCAGTGTGAGGAGGATGCCGTTCATGATCATTGCAGAATGTTACAGAGATGCTGCCATACGTCAGTGTTTGGCAGATTGAGTGAGCCGCTGGTCAGTAATCGTTGCGCTTTCTGAACGCCCAGCGCCCGGCAATCAAGGTAAACGTTACCACCAAGGCCACCAGGATCCAGAACCCCTGCGGGTCCGTGGAAAGCGGCACGCCGCCCACGTTCATGCCGAAAAAGCCGGCAATAATGTTGATCGGCAGGGCCAGCACCGTCACCACGGTGAGGGTGAACAGCGTGCGGTTGCTTTGTTCGTTGAGGTTGGCCGCGATCTCTTCCTGCAACAGCTTGATGCGTTCACCCAGGGCCGTCAGGTCATTGATGATCAGCGCAAATTCCTCGGTGGACTTGCGCAGCTCCTTCACGTCTTCCTTTTGCAGCCATTGCGGCGGGCGATTGAGCAGGCGCAGCAGCGAGCCCGGCTCCAGCGCCAGCAGGCGTTGCAGGCGCACCAGCACGCGGCGCGCGGCGCCCAGTTCGGCGCGGTTGGTGGACAAGCGCGAGGACAGCAACTGATCCTCGACCTGGTCGACGCTGAGGCTGGTCTTGCGCACGATCTGCGTCAGCACTTCGCCTTGATCGCGCAGCAGATGCACCAGCAACTCCAGAGGGGAGCGGAACTGTTCGCCGGCCTTTACCGACGAGCGCAGTTTGTCCACCGAGTGCAACGGCTGCAGGCGTGCGCTCACCAGCAAGCGGCTACGGGCGCACACCCACAATGTGGAGATATCCGATGAGACCATGCTGCTGAAGTTGAACACCACGTCGTTGACCACCGCCAGCAGCGCGGAGTCGACGTGCTCGATACGCGTGGAGCGTGAACCTTCGTGCAGGGCCTCGAAAAACTCTTCGGGTAATGACAGATGCGCCTGCATCCACCGTTGGCAGGCCGCATGGGCAAGGTTCAGGTGCAGCCACAGGAACTCCTGTGGATCGGAAGGTTCCTGCAGGGCCTTGAGCGCGGTGGCCGAATCAATCTGCTCGCCTTTTTCGCCAGGTCGAAACCGAAAACCGTAAAGCAGGCCAAACAGATCGGAATCCTGATGGCTGTGGTCGATGCTGTGGTTCATGGAGGCTCGCAGAGAAAGCGCCTGTAGGACGTTTCACAGGTTCGCGTGGTCGAATCATTGCAAGGATATTTGACAATTTTGTGACCGTTTAAGGCGTTGGCGGCATTTCAAGACACTGACGCGGCCATTCGCGCCGCGATCGGGCAGCAGCCCCCGGATCAGAGCAGGGACAGGCGGAAGCTGAATTGGGTGCCGTATTGTTCATGGCTGGTCACGCTCAACTCACCGCCATGGGCATCGGCAATCTGCCTGGCGATATACAAACCCAGGCCCAGGCCGGTCTCGAGCGTGCCGGGAAGCGGGCGTGAGAAAGGCTGGAACAGGCGTGGCAAGGTCTGTTCAGCGATCTGCCCGGCGTTTTTCACTGCCACCGTCAAGTGAGCGTGCTCGATCTCAGCCGTGACGTATACCGGGCTGTTCCGGTTACCGTGATGGAGGGCGTTGACGAGCAGAATGGAGAGCAATTGCGCCAGGCGTTCGCGGTCGCCGTACACGTTGTGCAGGTCGCCGATATCGGCGTGGATCAGCCGTAGCGGGTGCAGGCCATGCACTTCGGCCACCACCTGGCGCAAAGCATCCTGCAAATCCGCGCAATGGGTGAGGCGCAGGGCCATGCCACTGCCCATCCGGCCACGGGCGAGGTCCATTACGTCCTCGACCCGTTGTGACGCGCGGCGCCCGCAGGTGAGGATATGGCGCACCAGTGGGTCGCTCACAGGGCTGGGATGTTTGCGCAGTAACCGCTCGGCACTGAAGTTGATGGCAAACAGCGGGTTGCGCAGATCATGTCCCAGCGCGGCGATGAATTGCTCGCGCAGCTCGGCGGTACCCCGTTCTTCCTGCCAATCGGCGTCGGTCCGTTGCTGGCTTTCCTGGGCTTCGATTTGCAGCGAGAGCACCCGGGCAAACGACTCCATGGTCGACTGGATAGGGCTGCCACGCAGGGCTGTGGGGATAGGGTCGAGCGCGCAGATCGTGCCGAAGAAACGCCCATCCGTACGGAACACCGGCACGCAAATATAGCTTTCGAACACGTAGATGCGTGGCGTGTGGTGGTTGCGGTAGATCGGGTCTTCACTGGCCTTGTCGATCACGACGGCCTCATGTGAACGGTGGATTTCGTGGCAAATCGTGGTGGTGAGGTCCAACTCCGAGCCCACGCCGACGCCGTAATCGAGTTGGTCGAGCACGGCGCAGGCGGTCCAGTTGTCGTCGGTCACCCGCGCGACGGCAGCAAAACGCAGGCCGGTCGTGTCGCAGATGACTTTGAGCATCGCGGGTACGACGCTGATTCGGCCAATCATGGCGATGTCGGCGATCCTTTGCTCCATGCTGCACTCTCGAACCGTTGGGCGCCGGGCGTTGTGCCCTGGCCAGACAGTGAGAGTCTACCGACCTTGCACGATTAAGGTGCATCCGAGGGTCGGAAATAGACGTTGCTCCAGACGTTCAAACGCCCATAAAAAAACCGCGTCACCCGAAGGTGACGCGGTTTTTCATAAGCCCGATTCACGTGTCTTGCTTGTCTTCCAGCACGGCGCCGGTCTTGGCATCGAGCTTGACGTCAAACTTCTTGCCGGTGGTGTCGGTAACGTCTACCTCATACACCAGCACACCGTTTTTGTGATCCAGCTCGGTATCGGTGATGGTCGCGCCAGGGTGTTTGGCCAGGGCGGCGGCGTTGAGTTTTTCGAATGCCATTACCTCGCCAGACTTGAGCAGGCTGGGAATCTGGTCCGGGCGAACATCGGCTTGGGCCAGGCCGGCAGCCAGGGTCAGGGCGGTGGCGGCGAACAGGGTGGTCAGGGTTTTCATGGTCAATGTCCTTCTAGGGTTAGCTGCTTAAGTGGCGCCAGATTAACCGGCGCAACTTAATTCATCCTTAATGGCGCTTTGACTCAGTAACCGTGGTCTGCCAGCAACTGCTTGACGTTCGACGACGGGAAGCGATTGTAGAACTTCAACAGTTCAGCGGCGCGGTTGGTGAAGATGCCATCGACACCGGCGTCCATGACTTTCTTGAAATCCACCGGCTCATCCACGGTGTAGACATGCACCAGCAGGCCCTTGTCGTGGGTCAGCTTGTTCATTTCAGGCTTGACCAGGTCCGTGTAGCTCTGGTCGCCATGGTTGGTCAGCTCGGCCGAGGGACCGGTGCCGATAGCGCCGAGGCTTTTGGCTTCGTCGACCCATTTTTCGAACTCGGCGGCGTCTTTCGGTTCTTGCTTGGCGTAGTAGGCGGCTTTGGTCGGTGCGCCGGACTCAGCGAAGGTCTGCGTGGATTTGGGCTCAATGCTACCGGCGCCGACCCACAACAGCAGGATTTTCGGGGTGTTGGGCATTTCCTTCTGCAGCTCTTTCAAGCTGTCTTTTTCAAACGTCTGCAATACCACGCGGCCTTTACCCTGGCCGACGCCGGTGTTGCTCTTGCCCAGCTTGGAGCCGGCGGAACTCAGCCAGCCTTTATCCAGCAGCTTGTTTTTCAGGTCGGCTTCGATTCCCGGGAATTGCTTGGGCTCTTTGGTCTCGATGTACAGGCCGGGTTTGTGCTGTGGGTTGCCTTCGGCGATCTTGATGATGTCGTCCAGGCTCTGGATTTTCAGGCCCACGAAACCTGGGCGGGCGCGGTCCGGGTAGGCGGCGTTGAACCAGCTGCCGGCGTCCAGGGTACGCAGTTCGGCCCAAGTGAATTCATTGGCCGGGGCGTCTTTGCGCTCGGGGAATTTGGTGGCCACGTCGGTGGTGCGTTGCAGGTTGTTGTCGTGCAGGGCGAACAGGACGCCATCCTTGCTGCGCTGCAGGTCCATTTCCAGGTAGTCGGCGCCCAGGTCGCGTGCGACCTTGTAAGCGGCAGCGGTGGACTCCGGGGCGTCGTAGGAGGCGCCACGGTGGGCGATGACCGCGGGGTACGGAATGCCTTCGTTTGTCGCCAATTCAGCCGGGCTGATCGGTTCGGCAGCCTGTGCAGAGCCGAGGCCGAGCATCAGCGTGAGCAGCAGGGCACTCCCGACAGTGGTGGGCACCGAGCCGTTGGAAAACGTGACAGGCATATGCGAAGTCCTTTCGTGGAGGTAACTTTGAGAAGGCGTCCTTTTTAACAATTGATTGCGAATGGCGCTATCACCAAACCGACATTAACGTGCGCACGGGCCAATTTTTGGGTTTTTTTGTGCAGTCTTGCAGTACTCTTGCCCCAATGCTCCGTTAGAGGGCGGTCATTTGTGCCACGCGTGTAAACCATCTTTCCAGTCCCTGTGGGACTTTTCAGTGAGGTTTACCATGCGCATCACCTCCGAGCTTATCTGCCAGGCCGCCGACCAACTTCATGGTTTTGTCGGCCTGAACCGCAAAACCGGCCAGTACATCGTGCGTTTCAGCGAAGATGCCTTCGGCATGGACGTGGCCGACGACGGCATCATCCCCACGGCCGAATTTGTCTGGCTGCCTGCAGCCGACCACACCATGACGTTGTCCCGCGAGCGGATTCAGTTGCTGCTGGATCAAAATATCGATGATCGCCTCAACATCACCGAACCGCTGCGTGTGTATATGCGCCGGGTGGAGATCCCGCAGATCAGTGCGTTGCGCAGTCTGGTCAGTTAATTGCGATCAAAACCGTAGGCCCGCTCCACCTTGCACACCCGCGTATGAAACGCCGAGTACCAGGTGGCGCGGCCTTGTTCGCGCACCTGGCAATGTTCCGCTTGCTGCTTCCAGGCCCGGATGGCTGACTCGCTGCTCCAGTAGGACACGGTGATCCCCAGGCCGTCTTCGCGCGCCGACTCCACCCCGAGAAACCCGGGTTGTTCACGTGCCAGTTCCAGCATGCGCGCGGCGGCCTGGCCGTAGCCTTGATCGCCCTCGGTGCGCAGCGAGCTGAAAATCACCGCGTAGTAGGGCGGGGAAGGGGTGTTGGCGATCATCGTGATAGTCCTTGGCAAGCCTGCAGCAGCGCGATCGCCAGTGGCGGCGTAGTGCCTGCGAGTGCTGCCCGTTCCGGCTGGAACAGGGTGGCGACGAAAAACGGATGCTCCAAGAGCTCCACGGCGCGCAGATCGCCCGCCGAGTCATGGCCACTGGGAATCAGGTCGCCTTCCAGCAGTGCGTTGGCGAACTCGGGGTTGATGCCATAACGGCAGCGATAGCCTTCATGGATATCCAGGGTGCCGTAGGCCTCGGCAATTCGGGTGTACGGCGCCAGGCGCACGGTGTCGCTCGCCTCTACCAATGCACAGCTCAGGGGGGTGATGACGGCGCGTTTGGCGTCGGGCGCCAGTTCGCCGTGTTCGGCATCCGCCCAGCCCAGTACATGGCGGGCATATTCGAGTACTGCGTGTTGAAAACCGCCGCAGGTGCCGAGGAAAGGGCGTTTTTGCTCGCGGGCAAATCGAATTGCCCGCAAGGCGCCGTCGGTGTCGCGGTAGGGGCTGGCAGGCACGCACCAGAAGCCGTCGAAGCTGTGCAGGTCCGTGTCCGGTGTGAGTGAGTCCGTATCGAGCCACTGCACGTGAACGTTCAGGTTCAAGGTGTCGGCCGCTTGTTGCAGGGCGACGGGAATGGCCTGGTGAGCGATCACCTCGGGGTTGTAGTCGCCGATCAGGGCGAGGTGCAGCGCGGTGGTTTTCATCGTGTACGGCCCATGGCTTGTGGTGTCCTGAGACCCACTATAGATTGGCGTTCGCGCAATCAATATTGGCGTTTACCCACATGCTCAATGCAGCAACGCACTATTCAGTCGACTATCCCGACCTGTCACTGATTCTCGCTCTGGTACGCGGTGGCACTCTGGCGCGGGCGGCGACATTGCTGCGGGTGGATGTGTCCACGGTGTTCCGCGCAGTCCGCCGGTTGGAAGCGGCCCTTGGCCAGACACTGTTTGAAAAAAGCCGCAGCGGTTATCTGCCGACCAGCCTGGCGAGCCACCTGGCGCAACAGGCCGAACGCGCCGAGCAAGCCCTTGAGGCTGCGCGCATCAGCGTGGAGCAGGGCGGTGAAGTGATCAGCGGTACGGTGCGCCTGACCTGTACCGACTCGGTATTGCAAGGCTTGCTGCTGCCGGCCCTGGCGCAGTTCATGCCCGAATACCCGGCGCTGACTCTGGAGTTGAGCACCTCCAATGACTTCGCCAACCTTAGTCGGCGTGACGCGGATATCGCCCTGCGCCTTACCAGGACGCCGCCGGAGCATCTTGTCGGCCGCTGCCTGGGCAGTGTCAGCTATCAGGTGTTTGCCAGCGCCGATTACGTGCGCCAGCACGAAGGTCGTGAATTGGCCGATCTGGCCTGGATCGCCCCAGATGACTTTCTGCCAGATCACCCCACCGTGACCTGGCGCCGCGAGCACTTGCCGGGCGTGCGCCCCAGTTACCGCTGCAACAGCATGTTGTCGGTCACCGAACTGGTGCGCACCGGATTGGGCGTTGCGGCGCTGCCGGATTTTCTATTGGAGGATGGACTGCAACCCCTGAGCCCTGCATTGGCCGGGCGTGACACCGCGCTATGGCTGCTGACGCGCCCGGATTGCCGGGCACTGCGCTCGGTGGTGACGTTGTTTGATGAGTTGGGGCGACATGTGCGTTGGCCGCGTCGTTAGGTTTTTCGCACAAACTGCTCATGCATTTCGCACGTCAGGGTTTCGATACGCTCGGTCAACTGCTTGGTCATTTCCGTCAGTCGGGTGTTTTGCTCCAGTAGTTCCAGCAGTTGTCGGGTAGTCTGCGCGGCCTGGGCCTGGCGTTCGGTATTGGCGATGGCCAGGGCTTCGCGGTGTTGCGCATCGGCGTCGGACTGGGCTTTGTCCCGTGCAGCCTGGCGTGTCTGGGCCAGCAGGATCAGCGGTGCGGCATAGGCCGATTGCAGGCTGAAAGCCAGGTTGAGCAGGATGAATGGGTACACGTCGAAGTGGGTGACACCGCTTATGTTCAGCACCACCCACAACACGACGATTGCGGTTTGTGCGCCGAGGAAGGTCGGTGTGCCAAAGAAGCGCGCGAAGGCTTCGGCCTTGAGGGCAAAGGTGTCGTTGCCGAAGGTCGGCGCGAGGTGGGCGTGGCCTCGGTGAAAGCGCAGGTGATCGACGGGGTCGGCTTCAGGTTTGTCTGGGGTCATGGCGGGGGCGAATCCTTAGCGTGAGGACAGTCAGCACTATAGACCGCCCACCCGGGCAGACACATGAAGAACCAGTCAGTTCTGGCCCCGTTCATTGGCAAACGCGCTGACCGCCTGCACCGCCTCGCCGGTGCCTTCGCGAATCTGCAGGATTACCGTGCCGGCCTGGTTGGCCAGCTCCACGCCCTGAGCGGCACGGTCACGGGTAGTGTCCATGCTCTCGATGGCTTGACGGGTTTCTTCCTGGATCATGGCAATCATGCTGGAGATCTCCGTCGTTGAGCCGCTGGTGCGTGCCGCCAGTTGCCGCACTTCATCGGCCACCACGGCAAAACCACGGCCTTGCTCACCGGCGCGTGCGGCTTCGATGGCGGCGTTGAGGGCCAGCAGGTTGGTTTGGTCGGCGATACCGCGAATGGTGTTGACGATGGCCGTGATCTGCTGCGAACGCTCGCCGAGCTTGGCGATCAGTTGCGAAGAGGCGTCAATGTTCACGGCAATTTCACGCATACCCGTGGCGGTCTTCTGAATCACTTCAGCGCCTTTTTCCGCCATGTCCTGGGTGTTCAGGGACAGGTGATAGGCCTGTGCAGCGCTTTGCGCATCGGCGGCATGTTGTAGCACTCGGGAGGTTACGTCCGAGGCGAACTTGACCACTTTGCACAGGCGTCCACTGGCGTCGTACACCGGGTTGTAGTTGGCTTCAAGCCACAGGGTCTGGCCGTGTTTATCGATGCGCTCGAACTGGCCGTTGAAGAGTT
This sequence comes from Pseudomonas sp. MWU13-2517, assembly GCF_023242545.1. NCBI lineage: Bacteria > Pseudomonadati > Pseudomonadota > Gammaproteobacteria > Pseudomonadales > Pseudomonadaceae > Pseudomonas > Pseudomonas sp. MWU13-2517. Next base: position 105,914 of record NZ_JALMFA010000020.1, read on the forward strand.
CGCCCTGGTTCAGACGTTTCCAGAATTCGGCGTACGCCGAGCTGTTGGCCAACTCCGGTTTGCAGAACAGCCGGTGATGCTTGCCCTGGATCTGCGCCAGGGTGTAGCCCATGCGCTGCAGGAAGTTTGCATTGGCGGTAATGATGGTGCCGTCGAGGTTGAACTCGATCATCGCCATGGCGCGGTCGATGGCTTCCAGCTTGGCATTGGCTTCGCTCTCGGCCTGCAGGCGCGGCGTGACGTCCATGGCGTACTTCACCACTTTGATCACGGTGCCGGCTTCATCGCGTACCGGGTTATAGCTGGCCTCCAGCCACACCGATTGCCCATCGCCCGCCACCCGCTCAAAAGTGCCGGATTGGAACTGGCCGTTGCGCAGTTGCGTCCATAGCTGGTTGTACTCGGCACTGCGGGCGAACGCTGGCGTGCAAAACATCCGGTGGGGCTGGCCCAGGATCTGCTCCGCGCGGTAGTTCATGGTTTTGAGGAAGTTGTCGTTGGCCCGCAGCACCCGGCCTTGCAGGTCGAATTCGATCACTGCCATGGAGCGCTCGATGGCGTCCAGCAGGCTGGCTTGCTGGGCATTGGTGTGTTGCAGGGCAGTGATGGTTTTTTTATGGGCGTTGAATAGCATGTTGGGGGGCTCGGGCAAGCATGCGTATGAGGTATCCATGTATATGCGCCTGACCCCGTAGGGCGCGGAGCCTCACGGTTGACGTGCTCATTGCCAGCTTCCTTGTGCTGACAGAGGGGGTGGAACAACGGATTCAGAGTCGTCGGCCTGCCGAGAAGTTCGCCAGGAAGCGGGACCATTATTGGGGTAGCCGACCAATGGAGGCATTATGCTATTGCGTCGGGGCTGCGCCAGAAGATTCAGACGAAATGTTGTAGGACGACTTAGGCGGAATGAGCGACTGCGTTATGGCTGAGTTTGACCCGGTTGCGCCCGGTGTCCTTGGCCGCGTACAGCGCGCGGTCAGCGGCATTGAGCCACATGGCGGCATCGCTGAAGACGGGCTGGAAGTCCGCCAGGCCGATGCTCAGGCTCACGCGTAATTCGGGAATCTGAGGGTTGCGATAGTTACTGAAGATTTCGCGCATGCGCTCCATCACCAGCGCTGCTTCCTGCAAGGGCATTTGTGGAAGGATCACGCAGAATTCATCGCCGCCGTAACGTCCCGCCAAGTCGTTTTCCCGCAGGTGTTGGCGCAACAGCTGACTCAGTTGGCGCAACACTGTGTCACCGACGATGTGCCCGTGGGTGTCGTTGATTCGCTTGAAGTGATCGATATCGATCAATGCGATGGTGGCTTGGCCTTTTTGCTGCTGGCACTTATGGAACTTGAGGTTCAGCAAGTCTTTCCACGAGCCATGATTGAGCAGGCCGGTCAGGCTGTCGATTCGACTCAGGGCGCTGAGGGTGCGTTTATGCTCCGACAGTTTGATCGCCAACTGGTAACAGACCATGCCGATAGCCATCGGGTAGAGGGTCAGCATAGGCAGGCAGGTATAGACCTGGAGGGGGCCGACGTGTGGGTTGAACTTGATCCCGAACAACCACCATGCCACGCCAACGCCGCCTGCCTGCGCCACCAGACCGCGCAGGAACAAGCGCTTGCCGCCTGCTGCAACGTTGTTCATGGTCATCATCGACAGGATGGTCACCGCTGACAGCGGCGTGAATTGGCTGGCAGCGGCCCAGAAGCCGCCGAGCAGCGAATCATAGAGCAGGTTGCGTTGTTCGGCTTGATAGGGGAAGGGAGAGCGGGTTGAAAGCAGGTACGCCACATGCGGCCAGGCATAGCCGTTGAACAGCAGCAAAGCCCAGACCCAGCCGGGCATCGATAAAGGGTACAACGCACCGATTACGCTGATGCAGCCGATACCCAGGCCGATGATCCTTGGCTTGTAGATACGCCTGGCAAATGAAAGCCCTTTGCCTCGTCTGTTTTCCATAATGTTTTGGGTCAGCTCTTTTTTGCAGAGGCGGCAGCCAGTGTCAGCGGGTAAAACCGTTGATCGGTTAAGAAGTGTAAATATTGTCAGTTATTCGCGGGGGAATAATCAGTGTCCTTCCAAGCCATTTGTGCCGGTGTGCGAGCGAATACGCCAAAAGCGACCAAGAGTGTCGTTCTCGCAACAGGTTCAGTGCAGGTCAGGGGGAAGGGATTTCATAACCCGCCAGGAACAAGTCGATTGCAGAGTCGATAACATCGGCCTGGGCCGCGGCGTCGAGGGTCGGTTGGCCGAGGGTGATCTGTGGCCAGAACGCAAAGGCCTTGAGCAGACTCTGGATCTGATGGGCCGCAAAAGCCGGGTCGCTGCAGGACAGGCGGCCATCGTCCCGGGCTGCGCGCACCCACTGGGTAAAGCCTTCTTCACGCTGGCTCAGACGGTTGACCATATCCTGCGCACGTTCCGGCGAATGGATGGTGGCGGCAATGGCGACACGGGCCAGGTCGAGGAAGTTGGCGTCCGACATCATTTTCATCTTCGCTTCCAGCAGCCCGCGCAATTGGTCGCGCAGAGGACGATCGCCGGTGTAGACCACATCCAGTTGGGCCGCGGTGCTGGCCCAGAGTTGGTGAAGGATCTCTGCGAACAACTCTTCCTTACTGGGGAAATGGTTGTACACCGTGCGCTTGGAAACGCCGGCGGTGGCGGCGATCTTGTCCATGCTGGTGACCTCGAACCCATTTGCCCGGAACTCGGCGATGGCAGCCGCAATGATGGCTTCGCGTTTGCGGTCGGTAAGGCGTTGGGGGGCAGTCATGGATAGCATTCGGCTCTGAGGGAAAATTACACCCGGTAGTTTACTTGCTCTCGGTTTTGTTGCAATCTAGAAACTACACTGTGCAGTGTAGCTTATGAGTGCGTTGTCATTCGTTAGCGCAGTGTAATTATGAGCCGACCCCAGGAGTCACTCTGCAATGGCCACGATTTCAACCCGCCTCGACCCGGCGCCCACCGCGCTCAAGCCTGCCGAGCAGGACCAGGGACACTTCAGCAACGATGCTCCGGTTCAGCACGGTGGCTTTGGTAAAACGTTGCGTATCTTCTGGAACATGCTGTTCAACAAACCGCGCAGCACGCGCCCGGTGGGCGCGATCCCTGTGCAGCCGTTGACCCGCGAGCAATTGCTGGCAGCCCCAGACCACAGTGTGTTCCGCCTGGGACACTCCACCGTGCTACTGAAAATGCGCGGTAAGTTCTGGATGACCGACCCGGTGTTTGCCGAGCGCGCCTCACCGTTCAGTTGGGCCGGCCCCAAGCGTTTCCACCAGCCACCTATCTGTCTCGAAGAGCTGCCACCATTGGAGGCGGTGATTCTTTCCCACAATCACTACGACCACCTTGACCGCAAGGCAGTCGTTCAACTGGCCGACAAAACGCGATACTTCCTCGCGCCATTGGGCGTGGGTGACACCCTGATCAAGTGGGGCGTCGACGCCAGCAAAGTACGTCAGTTGGACTGGTGGCAGGGCACCGAGGTGGATGGCATCCGTTTTGTCGCCACGCCTGCGCAACATTTTTCCGGGCGCGGCCTGTTCGATGCCAACCAGACGCTGTGGTGTTCATGGGTGATGATCGATGGGGCGCGGCGGATCTTCTTCAGCGGCGACACCGGCTATTTCGATGGCTTCAAACGTATCGGCGAGCAGTACGGCCCTTTCGACCTGACGCTGATGGAAACAGGTGCCTACAACGTCGATTGGCCCCACGTGCACATGCAGCCGGAGCAAACCCTGCAAGCGCATATCGACCTCAAGGGCCGCTGGTTGCTGCCCATCCACAATGGCACCTTTGACCTGGCATTCCATGCCTGGCACGAGCCGTTCGACCGCATCATGGCGCTGGCCTGGGAGCGCAATGTGTCGATCACCACACCGGCGATGGGGCAGATGTTCAACCTGAACCAGCCAGAGCGGGGGCATGCGTGGTGGTTGGAAGTGGAAACCCAAGGCGCGCAAGCGCCGCTTGCGAGCTGAATACCACGGTAATGGAAAAAGGAGTTTTCAGCGTGTTTCAGCGCTGCGACAGCGGCAGGAAGAGGGTGCGATGATCCCCGAAACATAATGGTTCGGGGTAATTCTGATGGAAGACAAGTGTAGGAAAATTTGGCAGCAGGCTCTGCCTTGTCGGCCGGGTCAGCTGTCGCCAGCCCTCGCAGAGCCCTGTGCAGCGCCCCCGGCATCGTCCAGCCCTCTTGCCGACAGTACGAGCCCACGCCATATTGCTTTCGATGTCAGCCCCCACCCTGATGCACACCCTCAAGTCGGTCTGCTTATCCCCGGGTACAACGTGCCGGGCTTTTCCATCAAGCCCGCGCGCGATCCTTCGTTATCACTGATCGCCCTGGGTGGCGTCGAGCCCGAGAGGCCAGTGATGGTGGCGGTGCCCTTGGTGCAGAACAACAGCTCACTCAGCACCGCCCAGCCACTGGCAGGGCAGCGTGTCGGCTTCGCCCAGCACTATGTCCGTGGTGGCGATCACGAACCGGTTGAACACAGTGCCGCCTTCTTGTGTGCGCTGCACGTCCTGCGCAAGGCCGGTGTGCATTTGGTGCCGGTGCCTGCACAACACATGGATGACACGCCCCGGCTTTCCTTGCACACCCGCAATGAAATCGACGACCACGCATTGGAATATCGCCTTGATGCCCTGGTCTCTGATGGCCGCAGCGCGGCCTCTCATGGCGCGTGCTGGAGTGGCTATCCGCGCCTGGAAGCGTCGCTCGAAGATGGCGGCCGTCTGTACTTCTACGGCTCGCGTTGGTCGCGGTATTCGTTGAAGGCATTGGTACAGGGCTACAAAAATAACGTCGCTTGCCTTACGGCGGGCAAAGGGGAAACTGGCTCTGGCGTCGAGTAATCCCACAGTTTGAACGGGCGGGGTCTCGCAGTTGGAAGGGAGAGATGTTTTTAGACTGGCGTACGGATCAACGTTGATTCGTTGTTATTTCTTACCCTTCCCTGGAGGTGATTCATGTTTGGAATTGGTCATGGTCTGAATGTGTTTGTTAATCACGCCGCACCGTTTATAGCCGCGCAAAAGTCGAATACAGGTTCTAACCCCGTTCCGCCCGGAACGGAGTACGCCACAGTTCAGCAACTGGGTGAGCAAATGAGCCGGCCCGGGGCATTCACGTCCGTAGACCTGGTCAATTACCTGCAAGCGCGTATCCGCACGTTGGACCCCGCGTTGAATTCGGTGATTGAGCTGAACCCCAAGGCCCTGGAAGCGGCCCGCGAGCTGGATCGCGAGCGCGCCAGCGGCAAAGTGCGGGGCCCGCTGCATGGCATTCCCATCTTGGTCAAGGACATCGTGGAAGTCGAAGGTATGCAAACCAGTGCAGGGGCTCTGGGCCTTGTCGGGGCTCCCGTCAGCAAGAATGCGCCTGTCATCCAGCGCCTGATCGACCAGGGTGCGATAGTTCTGGGTACCACCAACTTGACGGAGATGGCTGGTTTTCGGGGCGGTCCCGATGGTTATAGCCGCCGAGGCGGGCAAACCCGCAACCCTCATGATCCGAATGCGGATGTCGGTGGTTCCAGCTCCGGCTCGGCTGCGGCGGTTGCGGCAGGGCTGGCGCCTTTGGCAGTCGGTACCGAGACCAATGGGTCGATCATCGTGCCGGCGGCGCTCAATGGTGTGGTCGGCCTCAAGCCCAGTGTTGGTTTATTGAACCGCGATGGGATCATTCCCGCCAGTCGGCGCCAGGACACTCCCGGCCCGATGGCCCGTTCGGTATGGGATGCCGCGCTGATGCTCAACGCCATGGCGGGCAGCCCTACCGGAGCGGAGGCTGTCGATTACACCAGACAGCTCGTGCCAGGCGCCTTGGCAGGCAAGCGTATCGGTTACCCCACGACGTTTTCCGATGACGGTGTAACCCTGCCGGTCGTTAATAGCAAGCAGTTCAACGAGACATTGGAAGTATTGCGCAAACAAGGTGCCATTCTGGTTCCGATCAACATGCGCCTGGCAGATGCTTCACGCTACGACGAACTGCTGCTTTGCGATGTGAAGCAGGCGCTGAACGGCTATTTGGCCAAGCGTGAAGGGTTGCCGGTCAAATCAGTGAAGGAACTGATCACATTCAATGAAGCGCTTGATGGGGCGCAGACCGATCACCAGCCCGTCCTCAAAGAGGTCGACGCATCGACCCTCACGCCGGAGCAAAGTCAGGCGCCATGGGATGAGCTTCTGCGGGATTTTCGCAATACGGTTGACGCCCCTATCAAGGAGCACAATCTGGATGCCATCGTGTCGGATTTCGACAGCAACAGTTACTTTGGCGTTGCAGCCGCCGGCTACCCAGGGATTACGGTACCCTCGGGAGCGACCGAAGACGGCCTGCCCGCCAGTGCCTACTTCTTTGGTACTGCCGGCTCCGAAGCTCAACTGCTGGGCGTGGCGTATGGCTTTGAACAGGGCGCCCAGGCCGCCATTCGGCCGACGCTTTCAACCCCTCATGCACTTGCCAATCCGTAGCGTGCTGCCGGGCTGTGGCGTGACAGCCTAGGGCCCAGGACCAGGCGCGCACGTTTGCGGGCGTCCCTGGTTTTTGCCCTAATAATGTTCCCGGCAGTTGCAACTGCAGGCCTGACGCCCCGACGGTTTACACACGTCTTCCTCGCCTTGGGCGCCCTTTACGAAGACGGCGACTACAGCCTGCGCCGGCATGAGACCTGATTGAAGGCGCTGAACTGCCCGGTGATCCGGCAGGATGTCAGGCGCCATTCGGTTGAGGCGTTGGTGGGTCTATTGCTTGAAAGGTTGCGTGAAGTCAGTGCTCAAGCAAATAGCACTTCAATTCGACCCTGAACACGCGACGCGGGAGCGGTGCTGATGACAATTTGCACATCACGCCCTAGCAGCGACAAGCATTCCAACATCTTGGCTTCACTGATGCCTCGGAATTTTCCACGAAGCATTTCCGACACCTTGGGTTGTGACAACCCGAGAATCACCGAAGCCTGGGATTGAGTGAGATTACGTGCCTTGAGGATCTCGCCGATTTTGGCTGCGAGTTGTGCCTTGACCTGCATTTCGGCAGCGTTGGGCTGACCAATATCCTCATAGACATTGCCGCTGCTTTCTTCGATCTCAATGGTTTCGTGATGCTTCTGCATGATCCTGCGCCGCCTTGAGTCGCTGTTTGATCAGTTGTATGTCGTGCTGTGTGGTTGCAATGCCTTTTGTGGATTTTTTCTGAAAACAATGGAGGACATAAACAGCGGAGCCAAACCGAACGGTGTACACCCCTCGATAAGTGTTGCCGTCGAAATCCTCGACGATCTCCAGTACGGCGTTACCTCCAAATCCTCTCAATGCTTTTGTTTGTGTATGCCTTCCACCTTCTTGAGCGAGATGCAGTGCAAAACCGAAAACGTCTTGAACTGAACCAGGCATCAACTGAAGGTCTTTTTTGCTGGCGCCCACCCACAGCAGTGGCTTCCATGAGCTCATGAGAGATTATACCTAAATAGGGATAAGTGTCAGTGCAGGTAAAAAATTTACTCTGCTGTCTCATGAACTAACTGGAGCGTTGGCTGAGGCGTACCGCCGCGCACACTCATCCCCCAACCCGGCGCAAACCCGGGGAAGAACACCAACCCCTCGGCCTCCAGCCGAAACGCCAGTGCCAGGCGGGTGTCGTCAGCCACGTCGCCCTCGCTTTCAAACTGTTGAAGCGCCTGCACCGTCACCCCTGCCAGGCGGGCCAGTGCTTCCTGGCTCCAGCCCAACATGGCGCGGGCCTGCACGCTGTGCTTGGCGGTGAATTGGTGCAGGACGATCTGCTGTTCTACGAAAGAGCTCATTGCCAGAGAGGACATGGGTTTTCTCCAGGTTCGACGGGGAAGGCAAACTATACTGTGTTTTTGTACAGTTGTTTTGACCGCTCATCAACTGGATGTTGGACGACCCATTATTCCACCCCCGGTGCCTCCCGAATGATCAAGTGATCCAGGTTCTCGATATTCGCGCTGAAGACCCCGAACGTCTGTTCGGGGTTCTTCTTGCTGGGCACCTGTTTCAGCTGCGGCGTCACCCCATAGAAGAAGCAATACAACGCCCGCTCACTGTCCACTGCCGCCTTGATCTGCTCCAGGAAGGCTGTGCGCTTGCGGTAGTTCTCGATGAGTTTCTTGCTCAGGTAGACGTTCACCGAGTAGGGCTTCTTGTCGAGCCACACTTTCTTTTCGAAATCGATGCGGAAGCTGCTGGTGTAGTCCTTGATGGCCTTGATCTTGCCCCAATAGATCAAGCCCTTGTTGTCTTGCAGGTATTCGATTTTCTTGAAAAACGTCCAGTAGGTCGCCGTGTGATCGCCGATCTTCAGCGGCATGCGCTTGAGCTTGTCCTTGTCGTCGATATTCGACACATAACATTCCACCGGGTGGGCAAATACGCTGGTTTTGTCCGGGGTGGTGTCGCTTGTGCCGGTGGACGTGCTGGTCCGAGTCGAAGGAGCCTTCGTTGAGTCTTGTAGGATGTTTTCCTGAGTGGCCGCCAGCGGTTTTTTCCGTTCGTACTGACGCGGTGTCAGTACAAATTCCGACGGGAAGTTTTCCTCTCTCTCGTCGTCATTTTCACCTGTCGCCGCCTTGTGGGTGCTGGCATAGCGGCAGCCATCGATATGCCGGGTACTGGTCTTGTTCTTGAAGTGCGGTGTGCGCTGATAGTTGACGTTTTTTGCGTTGAAGGTACTCAGCGCATTCGCCGCGTCGAATGCCCCACGGCATTCATCGTTGGGGCACAGAAAGCTGTCCTTGTCCGAATCGAAGTCGGCGGTTTCGTCGAAGTTCAGCTCTCGTACATCGTAGATCGACAGTTTGTCATCGAGACTCAGGCTGTAGGCCGTGTCGAATTTCATGGGGCTCGGGTCCGTGAGATATTTCGCTATTAATAGCGGGATCTTGTGCAAATATCAGCAAGAACCTGCAACCCGCCGCCCACTCAAGAAGCACAGGGTTCCCCCGACGGCCGTCAGTGCGCCGAGGGCGTAGAACATGCTGGTTGGCGCAGCGTTGATCAGCAGATAACCACAGATTACCGGGCTCATCGCACCACCGAACGCTGCCAGGTTTTGTGCGCCGTAGTAACTGCCGCGCAGCGCATCAGGGGCGATGGTATCGATGAACAGAAATTCCGACGGGTAGATAATCATCTCGCCCAAGGTAAACACGAACATCGCCAGGCACCAGGTAAGCAGGCTGTCTGCCTGGCTGAAACCGACCAGGCCGGCGATGAACAGCAAGGTGCCCAGTAAGATCCAGTAGCGCAGTTGTTCGCGTTTGAGAAAACGGCCGATCTGGTACTGCATCAGAATCACGGTGACGGCGTTGCAGGCCAGCACCGCAGACAGAATCTTCAGCGCGTCGGCAGGCTTGTAGGCCACCAGCAGGAATTGCGACAAATACAACGTATAGCGCCCGTGGACAATGGTGCTCAATAAGCTACCGCTGGTGAACAGGATCAGCGTACGGTCGCTGCGCAAAGTGCGCAGGGTCGTCAAAAAACTCAGGGGCCTATTGCTGTCATCATGCTGAGTCGGTGGGATGCCGATCATCAAGAACAGGCTGCCAAACGCAATGGCGCTGGCGATCAGAAAGGGTGCCAGTTGCATGTGACCGGCAATCACCACGCCGAGCATCGGGCCAGTGGCATAGCCCACATTGGTCAAGGTGTAGCGTAGGGAAAATACCTTGGCACGGTCAGCCACCGGCAGGTTTTCGCTGATGATGGCTTTGGAGCCGATCAGGAACAGCGCCGACGCCGCCTCGGTAATCACCAGGGTCAAGGTCGTGAGGTAGAGGTTGCTGGCAAAGGTCAGCAACAGAAAACCGATGGAGCTGGACAGCATGGCCAGGATCAGCAGTTTGCGCTTTTCCAGGCGGTCGATGATGTAGCCGCCATAGAGGCCCAGCAATGTAGCGGTAAACACGGCGATGCCCATCAGCAGGCCGATGTCCTGCTGGTTGAGGCCCAGGCGGGTGCTCAACAGCAGCGCCAGCAACGGGCTGGTCATGGCGCGGCTGACCACGATGGTCACCGAGCAAATCATCAGGCGGCGAATTACCAAAGAGTAGGTGGGCACGTGGGGCTAGCGTCCTTGTTATTGCTTTGAGACAGCACAGGCCGAATGCGAAAGCAGAGCAATGTGGGAGCGAGCAGGCCCGCTCCCACGCTCAGACCGACTTACTGGCCGGCATTGATGGTGATTTTCTCGACTGCACCCTGCTCCAGATCCCACTTCTTCAGGATCTTGCCGTACGTCCCATCGTTAATCATGCCCTGCAACACTTCACTGATCGCGCTCACCAGCTCGGTATTGCTCTTCTCGATGCCAAGCCCAGTGAATTGCTTGGAAATCGCCAGCCCCACCGGCTTGTACTTACCTTTATCCAACGACATCAGATAAGGAATCGTCTCGCTCCCCTGCATCGCTGCATCCAACCGGTTCTGCTGCAGCTGCGCCCGCGCATCCGCCGAGCCTTCGGTACCGATCACTACGATGGCCGGCTTACCCGCCGCTTCGCAGTTTTGCTTGCTCCACGCGGCAATTTCCGACGGCCAGGTGGTACGGCGGCTGGTGCCGACTTTTTTACCGCACAGGTCAGTCAATTCCTTGAGGTCTTCACGCTTGGCCAGGGTGTACAACTGCGGGCCGCTGGTGAAGTAGTCGATGAAGGTCACTGACTTCTGGCGTTCGGCGGTATCGCTCATGCCTGACAGCACAATGTCCACGCGCTTGGTGGTCAGGCCGCTGAGCATTTGCTCGAAGCCGGTTTCCTGCCATTTGATCTTCACGCCCAGGCGCTCGGCCAGGGCGTTGCCCAGGTCAAAGTCCAGGCCGGTGATCTTGTTGGTGGCCGGGTCCTTGAAATCCATCGGCGGATAGTTCGGCACGATAGCCGCGCTGATCTCGCCCTTGTCCTTGATTGCCGCCGGCAATGCCGCGAAAACTGCAGTGGAGGCCATCAGGCCCGCGAGCAAGGTTGGGATAAACAATTTTTTCATGAGGACGTTCTCGTTAGTTTTCTAGTTAAGTGCGAACGGCAGAAATAAAGCTTTGGGTACGCGGGTTTTGTGGGCTTATTAGAATGTCTTCGGGGCTGCCGGCTTCCACAATCTGGCCGGCGTCCATAAACACCATGCGGTTGGACACTTCGCGGGCGAAGCCCAACTCATGGGTGACCACGATCATGGTCATGCCGGTGGTTGCAAGATCGCGCATCACCGACAGCACTTCGCCTACCAGCTCCGGGTCGAGCGCTGACGTGGGTTCGTCAAACAACATCAGCTTGGGCCGCATCGCCAGCGCACGGGCAATGGCCACACGCTGTTGCTGGCCGCCGGACAACTCCACCGGGTAGGCGTTGCGCTTGTCCGCCAAACCCACGCGTGCCAGTAACTCCAACGCGTCTTCGGTCGCTTCCTTGGGCGAGCGCTTGAGTACCTGGCAGGGGCCTTCGATGATGTTCTGCAACACGGTCATATGCGGGAACAAATTGAAGCGCTGGAACACCATGCCCGTAGCCAGGCGCTGACGGGCGATCTGCGATTCGTTCATCTCATGCAGCTTGTTGCCGACCACCCGGTAACCTACCAGTTCGCCGTCGACCCACAGGCCGCCCTTGTCGATTTTTTCCAGCTGATTGACGCAGCGCAGCAGGGTACTTTTACCCGAGCCCGAAGGGCCGATGATGCACATGACTTCGCCTTGCTCGACCTCGATATTGATGTCTCGCAGCGCGTGATACTGGTCGTAGTACTTGTTCAGGTTGACGGCCTTGACGATGCTTCTCATGGGGCAAATCTCCTCAACCCAGACTTACGAGCGCTTGCCGGCGCCGCGGGCAAAACGACGCTCAAGGCGGCTTTGGCCAAATGAAAGAACAGTCACTACCGCCAGGTACCAGATACCGGCAACCATCAGCAGCTCCATGACCCGCGCATTGGCGTAGTAGATGTTTTGCGCGTTGTGCAGCAGCTCCGAGTACTGGATGACGCTGGCCAGGCTGGTCATTTTCACCATGCTGATGAACTCGTTGCCTACAGGCGGAATGATCACTCGCATGGCCTGCGGCAGAATTACCCTACGCAGCGCTTGCAGGCTCGGCATACCGATGGACTTGGCCGCTTCGTACTGGCCGGTGTCTACCGAGAGCAAACCAGCACGTACCACCTCTGCGGTGTAGGCACCCTGGTTGATGCTGAGGCCGAGCAGGGCGGCCACGAACGGCGTCATCAGGTCGACGGTGTCGATGCTGAACAGACCGGGAATCGCGATCACCGGGAAGATCAGCGCCAGGTTGAACCACAACAGCAGTTGCAGAATCAGCGGCGTGCCCCGGAACAGCCAGGTGTAAGTGATGGCTACATACCGCAGGATCGGGTTGGCCGACATGCGCATGATCGCCGTGATCACCCCGATCACCACACCCAGCGCCATTGCCAGGATCGACATGACGATGGTGTTCACCAGGCCCCAGAGGATGGCCTCAGACGTGAGGAACTGTCCGATGTAGGACCATTCGATCTGGCCATTGGCGAATGCGCGCAACAACGCGGCCAGCACGATCACGATCAACGTGGCAAAAAACATCCGCCCGTAATAGCGACGCGGCACGTGTTCGTATTGCGTGATATCGAACTGGTTCTCGGACAACTTGCGCTCGGCTTCCAAGCGCTCTGCCGGGGTTTGATTCATGGTGCTACTCCAAAACTACTAAAGCTCTAACTGTTGTACGTACCCACGGTAGGAGCGAGCTTGCTCGCGAAGAACCTGAGAGCAACGCGGGGTATCAGGTTTCCCGCGTCATCGCTCACCGTCCTCGCGAGCACGCTCGCTCCTACAGAGGGAAGCCGTTCAAATTCTGAAACCGGTGTAGTCGTCGGCCCATTTCCGCTGAGCCGCCAACGCCACCTTCAACCGCCCGATCTGCTCACGCACCCGCTCCGGCGCCGTCCCACCCCAACCACTGCGCGCTGCAATCGCCGCCTCCAGGGTCAAACAGTCGCGCACCTCCGGCAGCAGCCGCGCATCCACCTCCGCCAACATCGCCGGCGAGGCTTCCCACAACTCAATCTCATGCTTCTCACAGGCCTGCACCAGAGCGCCGGTAATCTCATGCGCCTCCTTGAACGGCACACCACGGGTCGCCAACCAGTCCGCCACTTCCGTCGCCAAGGTAAAACCCATCGGCGCCTGGCGCCGCAGTTCTTCCACTTGCACCTTCATGGTCGCGACCATCCCGGCCATCGCCGGCAGTACCAGCAGCAACGTATCCACACTGTCCAACACGCTGTGCTTGTCTTCGCTCAAATCGCGGTTGTACGACAGGGGCAAGGATTTGAGGGTCGACATCAACCCCGTCAGGTTGCCAATCAGCCGCCCGGCCTTGCCCCGCGCCAATTCGGCAATGTCCGGGTTCTTTTTCTGCGGCATGATCGAGCTGCCAGTGGCGTAGGCATCATCCAAAACCACCCAGCGGAACTGGCGCGACGACCACAGGCAAAACTCCTCCGACAGTCGCGAAATGTTCACCCCGAGCATGCCCGCCACAAACAGGAACTCCGCCACATGGTCGCGGCTTGCTACGGCGTCGATAGAGTTTTCGCACGGCCCGGTGTAGCCCATTTCCTTGGCCGAATGCTCCGGCTGGCGCGCAATCGCCGAACCGGCCATGGCCGCTGCACCGAGGGGCGACAACGCCGTACGCGCATCCCAATCCATCAGCCGTTGTACATCGCGCAACATTGACTGGGCGTGGGCCAGCAAGTGATGGGCGAACACAATCGGTTGCGCCTGCTGCAAGTGCGTGAAGCCCGGGCAGATGCTCTCCACATGCTGCTCGGCCTGCTCCACCAGGGCCTGCTGCAAACCCAGCACTTCAGCAGTGATGGTGCGTACATGGTCGCGTAGGAAAAGGCGCAGATCATTGGCCGTCTGGTCGTTACGCGAACGCCCGGCGCGCAGCTTGCCGCCCAGGGCGCCGAGACGCTCGGTCAGTACGCGTTCGATGAAGGTGTGCACGTCCTCGTCATCCAGGGTCGGATGCAGGTTGCCAGCGGCGAAATCTGCGCCAATACCGTCCAGGGCTTGCAGCGTGCGCAAGGTTTCCGATTCATCCAGCAAACCGGCGCGCTGCAACTCACGGGCATGTGCACGGGAGCCGGCGAGGTCATAGGGCGTGAGGCGAAAATAGCGCTCAGGGCAACGCGACAACGCAGCCAGAGCTGCAGACGGGCCGGTCTTGAAACGAGCACCCCAAAGGCGGTCGGTGGGCTGGGACATGGAGGTTCCTCACGCTTGTTTTTAGAAGAGTCGGAGGCAGTAAAAATAAAGTTTTAACGGCGTAGAACCGGCGTCTGACGCGCCGTATTCAAGGTTGCCAAGGGCGGATGTTTATGTTCATTATCGCCGCCTGGCTATATTCAAGGATTGGGTTCAAGCCTGTTGAATATGGCACTTGAGGTCAACGCGTATTATGGAAACTCCACTTTCCACTTCTGGAAACCTGCCGCCAAAACCCGGCACAAGACCGCCGCTGCAACTGAGCGGGCTGGACTTCAAATTGCTGCGCGTGTTCATGGCTGTGGTCGAAGCCGGCGGCTTCAGTGCCGCGCAGAACGAGCTGAATGTGGGGCTGGCGGCGATCAGCAAACAGATCTCCGACCTTGAGATTCGCATCGGCATGCGCCTGTGCACCCGGGGCAGGGAAGGGTTTGGGCTGACCGAAGAAGGCAAGTTGGTGTATCAAGCCTCCATCGAGTTATTTGCCTCGGTGGACAGTTTTCGCGACAAGCTTAGTTCCGCGCAAAACGAACTTATCGGCGACCTTAGTGTGGGGGTTATTGATAACACCGTATCGGACATTAATTCGCCGCTTATTGCAGCCCTGGGCAGATTACATAGCGAGTCGCCAAAAATAAGATTGCGCCTGCACGCCTCGCAACTGGATGAAGTCGAGCGCGGTGTGGTGGAAGGGCGCCTGGTCGCCGGCATCGTCCCGGTGTACCAACGCCGTGAAGAATTCGACTACTTCCCGCTGTACGAAGAAAAGGCCTACGCCTACTGCGCTGTAGGACATCCACTGTTCAATACGGGCGACATAACGCAAGAAGTGTTACGCCAATACGAAGTGGTCAACCACCGGTACGCGATCCATCGTGACAAGGCCAACTTCGTCACCTACGACAGCCAGTCCGCCTCGGCCTCACAGGTGGAAGCCGTCGCCATCCTTATCCTGACCGGCCGCTTCCTCGGCTTCCTGCCGGAGCACTACGCGAAGCCGTTGGTAAGAGAAGGGCGCCTGCGCGCACTGTGCCCGGAGCAGGTCCACTTGAGCACAGCGTTCAACCTGATCCTGCGCCACAACGCGCCGCGCAGCCCGATGGTAAAAGCCTTCGCCGCAGCGCTGGGGGTAGATCTAAAAACCGCGACATAATCCCTGACGAACATCGATCAACAAGTTGACGAAGCTCAAATGTGGGAGCTGTCGAGCCCCAGCGAGGCTGCGAAGGGATCGACGCAGTCCACCAACCCCATCAACCACATCACCGCTGCAACTTGCCCAACTTCTTCTTCGCATGAAAATGCCGGAAATGCGCATCCTGCGCCGCCGCCAACAACTCCCGATCCCCACGCGTATCACCCCAGGCCCGCAGCCGATATTCCCCAAGGTCCCCATACACCGCCTCAAGCCGCAGCACCTTGTTCTCACAGCGGCAGTTGTTCCCGGTGAGTTGACCGGTCAATACCCCGTCAACCACCTCGAGCTCAGTGCCAATCAACTTGATTCCAAGCCGATCGGCAAACGGCTGCAACACCAACGCCGGCGATGCCGAACACAGCGTCACTACTGCCCCCGAGCCCAACTCCTGTTCCACCGACAGTACGCCTGCCGGTCGCATCAACCGCGCCCAATTGCGCTGGCAATACTCCTCGGCTTTCTGCTGCACCCACGCCTTCTCCACCCCCGTCATAAAGGTGCGGATCAACTGCGCCTTCAACTCATCCCGGCTGATCTGCCGCACCAAATAGCGCAGCCCCGGCACCGCCAGCTTGACCATCCGGCCATAGAACTCTCCGGTGCCAAAGGCAAACTTGAGGAAGGGCACAAAACTGTCGTGGTGGGTCAGGGTGCCGTCGAAGTCAAAGACGGAAAGTACTTTGGCATCAGCGGGGCCGGCTTCGAGCATGTCTGGGTTCACGGGTGGTCCTTGATCGTTTGGAGCGGGTTCTCATAACTGTGTGACTGGCGCCCACTGCATGGGTTCAGGCCGATAACGGTTATGCAATTCAGATCAGCCAGAGGTCGTGATGTTGGGCTTTTACTGGCAATGATCAAGGGAGTTTACCCGGTCGGGCATAGGAATGAACGCCGTAGATGGCAGAGTATTTCCCACCGTCCAGCCATTCGACTTGGCGTGTTAAGACAAGTAGTGAGAGTTTTCAGGCAAAAAAACACCCTGCGAAAGCGTAGCCCTCGCAGGGTGTGGGGGTGACCCTCTCATTAACCCGAATTATCCGGGCTTTTAAGACAAGCTCTAATTGATCAATCCCAGCTCAACGCGCCGCCGGTCTGGTACTCGATCACACGGGTTTCGAAGAAGTTCTTCTCTTTCTTCAAGTCCATAATCTCGCTCATCCAAGGGAACGGGTTAGTCGTGCCTGGGTACTCTTCCTTCAAGCCAATCTGCGACAGACGACGGTTAGCGATGAACTTGAGGTAATCCTCCATCATCGCCGCATTCATGCCCAACACGCCGCGAGGCATGGTGTCGCGTGCGTATTCGATCTCCAGTTGTGTCCCTTGCAGGATCATCTGGGTTGCTTCTTCCTTCATTTCGGCATCCCACAGGTGTGGGTTTTCGATTTTGATCTGGTTGATCACGTCGATACCGAAGTTCAGGTGCATCGACTCATCGCGCAGGATGTACTGGAACTGTTCGGCCACGCCGGTCATTTTGTTGTAC
>NZ_JALMFA010000021.1:0-112857 GCF_023242545.1 Pseudomonas sp. MWU13-2517
TTCCTTCTTGACTGATCGGCATTAGCCCCTCGGGGCTCCGTTTTTTTTTGCTGCATACACCGATCCAAGGTGGGAGGGAGTTGCTTCGGTCAGTGGTATTCCAATTGGTGCATCGCTTTCTTATCAATCCCTTTTTAGGTGCAAAAAAAGCCTGATTTCTGAATTTATTTATATCTAATGCACCATTTAAATTCACAAAGGCGACATTTTGCGCTTTTCAGGTGCGGCATGAATTGTTAAGGTCCGGGTCAAATCGACCCTAATGACAATAAATTTGCCGAGACTGTTCATGACCGAATCCGTCGAGTCCTTCCTCGCCCGCCTCAAGAAACGCGACCCCGACCAGCCAGAATTCCACCAGGCCGTAGAAGAAGTCCTGCGTAGCCTCTGGCCTTTTCTCGAAGCCAATCCCCACTATCTGGCGTCGGGCATCCTGGAGCGCATCTGCGAGCCGGAACGCGCAATTACCTTCCGGGTGTCTTGGGTGGATGATCACGGCAAGGTTCAGGTCAACCGCGGGTTCCGCATCCAGATGAACAGTGCCATCGGCCCGTACAAAGGCGGGCTGCGTTTTCACCCCTCGGTGAACCTCGGCGTACTGAAGTTCCTCGCCTTCGAACAGACCTTCAAGAACTCCCTGACCTCGTTGCCCATGGGCGGCGGCAAAGGCGGCTCGGACTTCGACCCGAAAGGTAAGAGCGATGCCGAAGTCATGCGTTTCTGCCAGGCCTTCATGAGCGAGTTGTACCGCCATATCGGCGCCGACGTGGATGTACCCGCCGGCGATATCGGCGTGGGTGCCCGTGAAATCGGCTTCCTGTTCGGCCAGTACAAGCGTTTGAGCAATCAGTTCACCTCGGTGCTGACCGGCAAGGGCATGACTTACGGCGGCAGCCTGATCCGCCCTGAGGCCACAGGTTTCGGTTGTGTGTACTTCGCCGAAGAAATGCTCAAGCGCGAGGGCCAGCACGTTGAAGGCAAGCGTGTGGCCGTATCGGGTTCCGGCAACGTCGCGCAATACGCGGCGCGTAAGGTGATGGACCTGGGCGGCAAGGTGGTTTCCCTGTCCGACTCCGAAGGCACCCTATACGCCGAAAGCGGTTTGACTGAGGAGCAATGGTCGGCCCTGCTGGCGTTGAAAAACGTGCAGCGCGGCCGTATCAGCGAGCTGGCCGAACGTTTCGGCCTGGAATTCCGCAAAGGCAAAACCCCATGGGAACTGGCCTGCGATATCGCCCTGCCATGCGCCACCCAGAACGAACTGGACGCCGAAGCCGCCCGCCTCCTGCTGCGCAACGGCTGCATCTGCGTGGCCGAAGGTGCCAATATGCCGACCACGCTGGAAGCCGTGGATATCTTCATTGAAGCGGGCATCCTGTTCGCGCCCGGCAAGGCTTCCAACGCCGGCGGTGTGGCCGTGAGTGGCCTGGAAATGTCGCAGAACGCCATGCGCCTGCTGTGGACCGCGGGTGAGGTGGACAGCAAGCTGCACAACATCATGCAATCGATTCATCATGCCTGCGTGTACTACGGCGCAGAAAACGGCCGGGTCAACTATGTGAAGGGGGCGAACATCGCAGGCTTTGTGAAAGTCGCCGACGCGATGCTGGCCCAAGGCATCGTCTAAGCCTCGGGCTCGATACGCATGACTTCGATCAACTGATCGCCGACGGGGCGTTTCCACAGCACCTCGTCACCCACCTGGGCGCCCAGCAATGCGCGACCCAGAGGCGAACCCCAGTTGATCAAGTGGGCGTGGGCATCGGCTTGGTCTTCCCCGACCAGTTGAATGCGCTGCTGTTCGTCTTGCTCATTGGCAAAGGTCACCCAACTGCCGATCTGCACCTTGTCGGTAGACAAGGCGGGTGCCACGACCTGGGCGCTCTGCACGCGCTGGTTGAAGTAGCGCAAATCCCGCTCAAGGTCAGCCTGGCGCTGCTTATCGGCTTGCTCGCCCTTGGCGGATTCAGCACTGTGCTCGTGCTGCAATTGCGCAACCCTGGCCTGCAACTGCGCCAGCCCTTGGGCGGTCAGGCGGTTGGGTTGCCCACTGACTTGACGCTCCACCGGCTGATCGGCCTGGGCGGCGGCGTTGTCCTCATTTACAAAAGCTCGGCTCATGACGTTCTCCTTCTATGGAGCTTGGGCCGTATTCGCCGCGCTTTAGTTTCGACGGATGTCTGAAAGCGACCTATTGCGAGCGATAGGCCCTGGCGGCGTCGCGGTCCTTTTCCTGCTGCCAGGCGCGCTCACGCTCGTCCCAGTGGTTGTCTTTGTAGTCACGCAGTTCTTCGTTCTCACGGATCGCCTTGCACTGGCGAAAGCCATCTTCCCAACCTTCGGCGTATTCGCGGTCTTTCAGATAGCGCGGTACGTTCTTGCGAAACTCCCCGCTGATCACCCCAGCGGCTTGGCGACCGCTGCTGCAGCCATCATCGAAGCCATCGGCAAAGGCCGGTGGATAACCCTTGGCCAGCAACTCTTGATGGGTCGACTGGCAACCCGACAACCCCACTACCGCACACAGCATGACCGCATACCGCCACATGACTTGCTCCCTGGCCGTTTCACGGCTGATAGGGAAAGTCTAGAAGGGGATTTGTCGGGGCGTTGTGAAAGGGCTGTGAGAACAGTGTTGGGTTAAAGGGCCATCAACGATGATTCCCTTTAAATTGCAGGACGATTCCTAGACAATCTCGGCCCTATTGCGCCATAAGATTTGAGTGTCTAGCCTCCTCGGGTCGCTGCAAAACAGCGGTTGGGTTTAGCGACCCGAGAAACGTAGATACGACCTCCTCAACAACTTTGGCTGGCATTTTTTGCCTGCCTTATCGTGTTATGGCGGCTGTGCGCGGGAGACCTTCGGGTCTACCGGGTTTCTAGGTTACCGGTTCGCTAACCCGCGTACAGCTGCCACCTCTCCATGTTTAGCGACATGCTTTGGCAGTTTCTACTTCTTAACCTAAGAGAAACACCATGTCTAAAGTCGTCCCAGACCCGCCCCTATCTTCAATCACCACGCTCGGCGTAGTTACCTTCGGCGACTACGGTGAAAACGAAAAGCCACTGTTTCGCGTCAATTCCGGCATGCCGATTGATGAAGCGCTGGAACACGCCTCCACTTTGCTCTTCTACTCCAAGAAACTCGCCATGGAAGCTGCGATGGATGTACGTGGCGAACAATATGCCTGGGCTGCGCATTATCTGTGTGAGATGGGCAAGGCCGTCGTGGACGACCTGACCCAAGCGATGACCCCCCAAACTTAAAGACCTGCACTGCCTGTGTGGCGAGGGAGCTTGCTCCCGCTGGGGCGCGAAGCGGCCCCGCTCTTTGTTTACAAAGAATGGGACTGCTGAGCAGGCTTGAGTCAGTAGTGGTACCACTTCACTTCAAGCATCACTTCATTCATCGGCGTCGACAAGTGGCTGTACTCGCGCTGTGCACTCAGGCGCAGGCCGAGGTTACGCGACAGTTCCCACTGCTGGTTCAGGCTGATACTGCGCCGTACTTCACCATTGGTGAAGAAGTCCCCCTTGGCTTCCAGGCTCAAATTCCCCAGCGGATTTTTCCACAGCACGCCGGTATTGAACCCGGCAGCAGGGGAGATGGCTTCGCTGAAGTCGTTGTTGTGCTCCACACGTACGGTGCCGAGGGCGAAACCGAGCATGTCGTCGCTCAGTTGCCAGGTGCTGCCGGCACCACCGTTGACGTGGGCGACCAGGGGCTGGTCGTCGTGCTTGCCCGGCACGCGCTCCAGGCCGCCGGTAACTTGCCACGACCAAGGTTGCAAAAGGGCATTGCGCGGGGTCAGGGAGCGGATGGTGGCCAGGTCCAGTTGCTGCAGTTGCCAGTGATTGCCTTCGTACTGGCGCAGTTTCGCTTGCAGGATCTCGATCTGCGCACCGAGCGGGAAGCCTTCGGCGTTGTCGTTGAGGTCGTGGTAGGCCATGCGCAGGCCGTACTCGCCGAAGGTCTTGCTGCCGCGTGTGCCGATACCGGCCTGCCAGGTGCGTGACTCATGGCCGTTTTCGGGGAGGCCGGGGCGTTCGATTTTGAGGTCGGGCGCGGGGTTCTGGTTGATGGCGCGCAGCAGTTCGAAGCTGCGCTGGGAGCGTTCCGTGTCGCGCTCCAGGCCATTGGCGCGGTAGCGACCGAGGCGATAGGCCGCGTCGATGATCAGCGCCTGTCGCTCACGGGGCAAGGCTTTGAAGGCCGGTGCCTGCAATTGCTGCTGGTCATCGCTGACTTTCAATACCCATTGCTGTTCATCGCTATCCAGTGGCTTGGCGCGCTCCAGCAATTCGCGTTCGCGGGAAGGGCGGTAGTCGATCTTCTCTACCAGCCCGGCATCCTTCACCGCTTTGACGGTGTCGGTGGGAATGGCGGTCAACGGGAATTGCTCCGTCAGGCGCAATCCGGGGCGGGCCACTTGCAGCAGTTCCAGCAGGCGGTAAGAGCAGTTTTCGTCGAAGAAGAAGTAGTCGAACTGGATCTGCTTGAGCTCCCATACATGTTCGACCATGCGTTCAGTTTCGACCTGGGTCAGGTTCAGGCGGTATTCCCACAGGTCGCGGTTTTCCAGGCTGCGGTATTCCGAGAGTTTTTCTTGATAGGGCACCAGCGCGAACAGGCCGGGGTAACCCCCCATCAGGCCCTTCCAGGCGTAAAGAATGCTGTTGTCGGAGCCTTCGATATAGGCACCGAAGTTGATCGCATAGCTGAGCAGGGCGGTGTTGTTGCTCTGCACGTCAGCCTGGTCGATGCGCAGCAACGTGTGACCGAACATCGACGAGGGGCTGTTGAGGTAGGCCGCCGGGAAAATCATCACCGCGCTGTGGGGCGCGACGTCCTTGAACCACTGTTTGAATTCCGCGCAGTCCACGGCGGGCAGGTCGGTCAGGTGCAGTTGATCCTTAAGCCAGCGGGTTCGTGCGGGGTACACGCATTGGGCGTGTTTTTCACCCAGGCTTGCCGGAGCATACAACGCTTCAACGGTGGCCTTGAGTTCGGCATCCGGATGGTGGGCGCCATCGGCCGCAATGAAGAATTTCTTGTCGCTGACATAACTGCGCCAGCCGCTGATTTTGCCGGCTTCGTAGTGGCCCAGGGACAGCCAGAACGGATCGTTGGCCAATTGCTGCAAACGTTGATCATCAATAGGCGCGGCCGCATACAGCGGGGCGCAAGCGAAGAGTGCCAACCAGGCAAAGCGTTTGAGCATAGGGGCAACTTAAGTCGGAATAAGTGAGACCCAAAAGGAGGGGGGCGGGTCCAAAAAATAAGGCCCGCGTCTCGCAACAAGACGCGGGCGGGTCGAGCTTAAGCTTGGGTAGCGTACTTCGCCAAGCGGGCATCGCCTTTCAGTACAGCGAGGGTATTGGTGTGCACGTCGTCGGCGGTCACGTCAGCTTTGCTGAAGATCTGCTGGAAGTGCTCGTGGGTCACTGCCGCAAAGTGCTCGCGGTCCTCAGGGGCTACGCCCAGTACCACCGCGTAGGTGGTCAGTGCTTCGCCATTGCCTTTGGCCATGTCTTCGGACAGCTCGTTCATCATGCCATTCATGGCAATCCAGGACTTGCCGCCGTAGGTCAGCTTGCTGTTGGTGTTACAGCCGTTGGTGCCCGAGGTCATGCCGAAGGTGGCGTTACCGGAGGTGCCGTTGGTGGTAGACGCGAGGAAGTGCGCCGGCGTACCGCGCTGGCCTTCGAACAGCATGTTGCCCCAACCGCAGTTCGGGCCGCCTGGTGCTTCTGCCATAGCATTGAGGGAGACAACGGTGAAGAGAGTACCAAGAAGGATCCGTTTCATAGCTTTGTTCTCTTTGTGTGCAAACCAATGGACAAGGGGTTCAGGCGCGTTGCGGCGCCCTAGGGGCCAGTTATTAGTCCAACCCGCGCAGTTTGGAGTTTAGGCATGAACCTAGGGTTCCGTTACTTTTTATAAAACAATCGGCCTTATCGCAATTTTTTTGTAGGGCGCCTACCGCAGCGCAGCTTTCCCAACAGCGCGCCTTGCCATAGCGCGTAAGCGAGAGCCAGAATGCCGTCATCTGCCCCGCCTGATGTAAGGAAGCCCGATGCCTGATCCTGTTGCTGCCAGCCTGCGTCTAGCGCCCGAAGCGCTGACTCGCCCTTTCTCCGCTGAACAGTTCAGCTTCTCGACCACCAATGATTTGGAGCCTTTTCGCGGTGTGCTTGGCCAGGAACGTGCGGTCGAAGCCTTGCAATTCGGCGTGGCCATGCCACGTCCCGGTTATAACGTGTTTGTCATGGGCGAGCCCGGTACTGGCCGCTTTTCGTTCGTCAAACGCTACCTGAAGGCCGAAGGCAAACGCCTGCAGACCCCGGCGGACTGGGTCTATGTGAATAATTTCGATGAGCCGCGCGAACCGCGGGCACTGGAGCTGCCAGGCGGTACTGCCGCAGCGTTCATTGCCGATATCAACGGCCTGGTCGACAACCTGGTGGCCACTTTCCCGGCGGTCTTTGAACACCCGACTTATCAACAGCGCAAAAGCGCCATTGACCGCGCCTTCAACCAGCGTTACGACAAGGCTTTGGACGTTATCGAACGCCTGGCCCTGGAAAAAGATGTGGCGTTGTACCGCGACAGTTCCAACATCGCCTTCACGCCGATGCTCGACGGCAAGGCGCTGGACGAAGCCGAGTTTTCGCAATTGCCGGAGGCCGAACGCGAGCGCTTCCACAACGATATTTCCGAGCTGGAAGAGCGTCTCAACGAAGAACTGGCCAGCCTGCCGCAGTGGAAGCGTGAGTCCAACAACCAACTGCGCCAATTCAACGAAGAAACCATCACCCTGGCCCTGCAGCCATTGCTTGCCCCGCTGTCGGAAAAGTACGCGGAAAACGCCGCCGTCTGCGGTTACCTGCAAGCCATGCAGGTGTACCTGCTCAAGACCGTGGTGGAGCAACTGGTGGACGACGCCAAGACCGACGCCCAGGCGCGCAAGCTGCTCGAAGAGCAATACTGCCCGAGCCTGGTGGTGGGCCACGCGATCAACGGCGGTGCGCCGGTCGTATTCGAGCCGCACCCGACCTACGACAACCTGTTCGGTCGTATCGAATACAGCACCGACCAAGGTGCGCTCTACACCACCTACCGCCAACTGCGTCCAGGTGCCTTGCACCGTGCCAATGGCGGTTTCCTGATCCTTGAAGCCGAAAAAATGCTTGGCGAGCCGTTTGTATGGGACGCGCTCAAGCGTTCCCTGCAGTCGCGCAAGTTGAAGATGGAGTCGCCTCTGGGCGAGCTGGGCCGCCTGGCCACCGTGACCCTCAACCCACAGATGATTCCGTTGCAGGTCAAGGTGATCATCATTGGTTCGCGTCAGCTCTACTACGCGTTGCAGGACGCCGATCCGGACTTCCAGGAGATGTTCCGCGTACTGGTGGACTTCGACGAAGACATCCCGATGGTCGACGAAAGCCTGGAGCAGTTCGCCCAGTTGCTCAAGACCCGGACTTCAGAAGAAGGCATGGCACCGCTGACCTCCGACGCAGTGGCGCGCCTGGCTACCTACAGTGCGCGGCTGGCGGAGCATCAGGGGCGCTTGTCGGCGCGGATTGGCGACTTGTTCCAACTGGTCAGCGAGGCCGACTTCATTCGCCATTTGGCAGGTGACGAGATGACCGACGCCGGCCATATCGAGCGCGCGCTCAAGGCCAAGGCCACGCGCACCGGGCGTGTGTCGGCGCGGATTCTCGATGACATGCTCGCCGGGGTGATCCTGATCGATACCGCCGGTGCAGCCGTCGGCAAGTGCAACGGGTTGACGGTGCTGGAAGTGGGCGATTCGGCGTTCGGCGTGCCGGCGCGGATTTCCGCCACGGTGTACCCCGGCGGCAGCGGGATTGTCGATATCGAGCGTGAGGTCAACCTCGGTCAGCCGATCCACTCCAAGGGCGTGATGATCCTCACCGGCTACCTGGGCAGTCGGTATGCCCAGGAATTCCCGTTGGCGATCTCGGCGAGTATCGCGCTGGAGCAGTCCTACGGTTACGTGGACGGCGACAGCGCCTCGCTGGGCGAGGCCTGCACGTTGATCTCGGCGCTGTCGAAAACGCCGCTCAAGCAGTGTTTTGCCATCACCGGTTCGATCAACCAGTTTGGTGAGGTGCAGGCGGTGGGCGGGGTCAACGAGAAAATCGAAGGCTTCTTCCGTCTCTGCGAAGCCCGCGGTTTGACCGGCGAGCAAGGGGCGATCATTCCCCAGGCCAACGTCGCTACGCTGATGCTCGACGAGAAGGTATTGCAGGCGGTGCGCAACGGCCAATTCCATATCTATGCCGTGCGTCAGGCGGATGAGGCGTTGAGCCTGCTGGTGGGCGAACCTGCCGGCGAGCCCGATGCAGAAGGGCAATTTCCGGAAGGCAGCGTGAATGCGCGGGTGGTTGAGCGTCTGCGGGTGATTGCGGAGATGATCAGCGAGGAAGACCTGAAGGAAGCTGAGAAGGAAGCGGCGCTGCAAGCGCTGGCCGAAGCCAAACCCACCTGATCCAGGGTGGGTGGCGAAGCCCAAACCAGGCGTTTCACACTCGTCGGACACACCGCGGCGGCCCTTTGGCCGCTGCGGGCAAGCCGGCTCACTACCGGTGGTAACTTCGCCAAATAATTGACGAACACCACGGGCTGATGCCCGTTGGTCTCTACAATCTTGGTTTGTCGTGGTTTTCTTCTATTCTCATCTCAAGGGATATCCACAGGAGTCGCAGGATAGAAACAGCCTCGCCATGTGCTTGAGGTTGAACACCGATCTACCGAGGGGCGCCGCCATGTCGCGCAACCTTAGCCTTACCCGCCAATGCCTGGGCCTGGTCACCCGTATTGAATGCTCCATTCGTCCTCTTGCTGGGGATAATGGGATGTGGACCTTGTTGTTTGCCGCCGGAATGACCGGTGAACAGCCCTCCACCATCAAGTCCCAAGGCCCGTTTCATGGGCCTTTCGTGGCAGAAACCATTCTTCAGTCGATAGTCGACAGCCTGACCCTGCACGGTTACGAGCAGGCTGATGAACCGCAAATCTGGTGCCTGCATATGCAGGCACATCTGCGGCAGCTCAATGGTGGGCAGGAACGTCTGGCCCTGTAATCCGGCTACTTGGTCTCAGGCTTGTCCAACTTGACCTCGAAGCCGTATTGCACGGTGTTCAGGTCGGTGCGCTGGTAGCTTTCCAGAGCAGTCGGCTGGCCATAGAAATAGTGCACGTCGAACATTGCCGTGCCGTATTCCTCCGCGCGGTGGCTGACCGCGAGGATTTCCTTGAGGTAGTTGCCGCTGGCGTCCTTGGCGTAGAAGCGCCAGCTGTCGGAAGGGAACGCCTTCTGATCGACGATCAGGGCGTTGTCTTTGAGCGTCAGCCCCTTGGGCAGTTTGGCGACGTCAATCGTGGCTTTCTCGATATTCGCCAGGAACAAGGGAATCGAGCCGACTACATATTCCGGGGTTTCCGGGAACAGGTTGAGGTCGTAGGTGAGCGTGCCACGCGCCGCGTCCAGCTCAAAGGCTTCGCTGGGCAGCTCGATGGGCTCGCCGCGTTCGCCCTTGTCATCCGCCGTGAAGAAGGTAATGGGTTCGTCGCTGCTGTTACGTTCGCTGCCCACCAGGTCGTCATTGAAGGTGAAGGGGTGGTCGAACACGATCTTGGCGGCGCTGGCATCGTCGGTCGATTGGCTGACGGTGATGCTTTTTTTCAGCTGGTCTTCGGTCATGCTCGCGTCTTTGAGCCAGTTGGCGGCGCTGTCGTCATACACCGTGACGGGCATGGGCAAAGCTTGCACCGTCTTTTGCAGGCTGTTCCTGTCGAAGCGCATCACCGGCAGATCGAGGTCCTTGTGGGTCAGTGTCGCTTTGGAAAAGTCCAGGACGTTGACCTGCAGATTGTCGATCAAGCCATTGAAATACACCTTGGCGTAATGGCTGCTTTGCTTGTGTTCGAAGGCTTTTTGCTCGTCGGTAAGCTGCTTCTCGAAAGCATCGGACCATGCCTTCTGTTTCTGCATTTCGGCCAGTTGCTTCTCATAGAACGCCACTTGCGCCGCACTTTCGTTGATCGAGCCCGAACGCGTCAGAAACTGCCCGGTGCTGTCCCTTGCCTGCACCAGCAAAGGGTTAGGCGACTCGTCGCCGACTTCCGCGGCCAAGGGCTCGCTGTTGGTCAGCTCGATCTCGGCGTAGTTTTTCTCAAGCAACACCAGGTTGAGGGTGATATTGCCCTCGGTGCGTTTGTGGCCCACGTCCTTTTTTGACAGGTCGAAGGTCAGCACCTTGCCCGGTGCCACTACTTCAACCGTGCCTTTGAGGCTGACAGGTTGAGGCTGGCTCTTATTGTCCGTCTCGACACCTTCTATGAAGGGATAGGTCACCGTCAGGTCGTCGGGGTTGGTCAGGTTGGAGCTGCTGGGGCTCAGTTGAATGCCAGGATCGGTTTCCGACCATTCCGGTTGGAAAGGGATGACCTTGTTGTTGCTCAACGTCACCGACTGCCATTCCAGGCCGTGGGGGAAGGGGAACTGGTCAGGGCTGTTGAAGTTGAACGGGAAAACCGGCTGTAGATCCGTGAGGTAGTCGGAGTGGGAGGTTTTGCGCAGCACGAACAGGCCGTTGATGTAGGTGTCCACCAAGGCTTGGGGCGTGGGGTAATGCTTGAGCAAGGCCAAAGTGTCTTCGCCGTATTCGGCTTCGATCGGCTTATTGGCGAGCTTGGTGCGCGCCCGTTCCAGCAGTAGCAGCGAACCGCCCAGGTCGGCGATCGCATCCCGCAGTTTGGGGTCTTGGATGCTGTCCAGTGACTGTTCGAATTTTGCGGTTTTCTCTTCGAGGGTCGCCTGCTTCTGCTCTTCTTTGGGGGAGCAGCCGCTGGCTATCAGCAACGCCGCACACAGGCCGATGCTGGCCAAAGGGGATCGCACATCCATCATCTGAGTCTTCCTGTCCGACATCATCGAGCCGAGTGAATGGTCTCGACACTAGCAGAAAAACGCTCTTACAGATGCCACCTGGGTCAGTTTTCTCGCGGTGACAGGTAGCGGGTAGCGGCTGGTATACTCGCCGCCATTTTCAGTCATGCTGTGTGAGATCCAATGGAACGTTTTATCGAAAATGCTATGTACGCCTCGCGCTGGCTGCTGGCGCCCATTTATTTCGGCTTGTCCCTGGGGTTGCTGGCGCTGGCGCTGAAATTCTTCCAGGAAGTGATTCACCTGCTGCCGAGCGTGTTCTCGATGGCCGAGTCCGAGCTTATCCTGGTGCTGCTGTCGTTGATCGACATGGCCCTGGTCGGCGGCTTGCTGGTGATGGTGATGATTTCCGGCTACGAGAACTTCGTCTCGCAGCTGGATATCGATGAGAACAAGGAAAAGCTCAACTGGCTGGGCACCATGGACTCCTCCTCGCTGAAGATGAAAGTGGCGGCGTCCATCGTGGCGATTTCGTCGATCCACTTGTTGCGCATCTTCATGGACGCCAAGAACGTCGATCCACAACACCTGATGTGGTACGTGATCATTCACATGACCTTCGTGATCTCGGCGTTCGCCATGGGTTACCTGGACAAGGTCACCAAGCACTGATGACCCGCGCCGGCCTTACTGCTCCGCGAAGTAGTAAGGCTGGCGGCCGATTGCCATCTGTTTGATCACCGTCACCTTTTCATTCAGTCGGTCGGTGTGATCCATCAGCGCAACGTTGCCCGGTTTTGCCGTGAGGAACGCGCGCAACTCGGCTTCGGTTTGCAGGATGGGCACGTACGCTTGCATGTAGAACACCCCGGCGCCGGCGATCCGCTCATTAGGCTGGAACATCGCCACTTCCCGGCCTTGCGCCTGCAGTGCCTGCAGCTGGCTGATTACCGGTACGAATGACTCGACGGCGTCCGCCTTGGGGGCGAACCAGAAGGCAGCGCTCATATAGCAGGCAATGAGTACGCCGAACACGCCGCCGATCACCTGGCGGTGGTAGCTATACGCGTGCGGTTTGCGCTCTTTCAGCCATTGCAGCAGCACCTGCCCATATTCGGCTGCGAGTACGGCGGCGGCGGGTGTGAGTGACATCAGGTACACGGTGCGCTTGCTGGAGGCCAGGGTCAGCAGGGTGAACTGCGCTACCAGCCACACGCTGAAAAACAGACGGTAGCGATTGCGCACCAGGCTTTTGCGAAAGTGCCACAGGCCCAAATACACCAGGATGTTCCAAGGCAAGAACGCTTCCGGCAACTTCGCGATGTAGTAGTAGAACGGCTCGTAATGCCCGGCTTCCACGAATGAGCCGCTGAAGCGGCCGACACTATTGGTCCATAGCACCTCGCCGACCGCCTGCATCCCGCCACGCTGGTACAGAAACCCCAGCCAGATCAGTAGCGGCACCAGCGCCAGCAGCGTGAACAACGCCGGCTTGAGCCAGTCGCCAATGCGCAGGCGCTTATCCATCAGGCTGGTCACGGCCAGGTACACGAAGATCACAATGCCTGGCATGGCCAAGCCCAACACACCCTTGCTCAGGGTGGCGATGACCATCCCCAGGGTAAACAGTGCCCAGGCCCAGGCATTGGAGCCCTGGCGCTCGGCTTCGGGGCGCATCGCCTGGTAGAACGCCAGCAAGGCGGTGGTCACGCCGAGGCTGAGCAATGAGTCTTCACCGACACCGCGCACGTTGCCCCAGTAGCTGGCCATGGTCGCGAGGATCAATGCGGCGCAGAACGCCAGAGGCTTCGGACGGCCAAACTTGCGCAGCATCCCGTAGAACAGCATCACGCTGAACAACCCGGCGAATGCCGACGCCAGGCGCACAGCCCAGGTCGAAGCGCCAAACAGGCGAATGGCGCCGGCGTCCAACCAGAGGCTCAGGGGCGGTTTTTCCAGGAAAGGTTCGCGAAACAGGCGCGGGATCACCCAGTCGTTGTCCAGGTGCATGGCCATGGCGATCCCGGCCACGCGGGCTTCGGTTGAGCCTTGCAGCTCATGGCCGCCAAGGGCGAAGAAAAATAACAGACCAGCGAGAAGAAGCAGCAGAGAGGCGGGGCGCGTCATGGATTCTGGCTACCGGGAAAATGGACCGATCGGGGGATCGGTCGTGGACGATCAAGCAGTATACGAAGGTGATTCTTAACATTTGGTGAATCAATGTGGGGTTTTTGTAAGGCTGGCCGGCCCCCCCCATTCAAGGCCGTTTCAAGCTGGGTAACGCTGCCTTGCCTTGCTCGGTCAGGACCGGCGCCAATTGCTCCCAGGTGAAACTCAGCTCGTTGTCGCAGCCGTCGCCCGTGGCCCGCGTCGAGAGCTGCACGCCTTGGGTGTTGAAGCTCAGGTCGAAGGTGGAGTAGCTGGTGATCGCTGGGCAGCCTTCGTCAGTGGTGGTCTGCCGGGCCAGCCAGGTACTGAATTTGGGCGGCAGCTTCACGTGGCCGGAGTAGGCGTCATACCACTCCTGGTGCCCGCCGAACCAGGCCCAGGGATCGACGCTTTCACCGGTCTGCAGGTTCCAGGAGTGCAGGCCCCAACTGATCCCATTGGCTCCCGTGCCGGCGGCCCAACGGTAGAACCTGACGGTGATGAACTGCGACGACCAGTACGTGGGTTCCACTTCAATTTCGCTGGTGTTGGCCGAGCCGTTGCGGCCCAGGTATTCGCGCCGTTCCTGCAAGTATTCCATCTGGTCATCATCGCTGACGGCCAGGGCCGCGAGTTGCTGATTGATCTTCTGAATCGCCGGGCCATCGCCCTCGAGCTTGAGCGTGGCCCGGGCGCCTTGGGTCTTGAGCTGATAGCGGTGCTCGCCGAAGGTTTTATTCTCGGTCTTGATCGGTAGAGGAGCCGCTTCCATGGGCGCGTTGTAGGCATCGCTGCCACAGCCTTGCGTGCCGATGCGTTGCAAGTTGAGTGGCAGCGTGGTGCCGCCCTGGGTTTTGCTCCAGGCACCTGAAAGCGTATCGCCGTGCGGTGGTTGCAGCGTCCAGAAACCGGTGTTGTCCGTTTCGACCCACGGCGCGTTGTCGTTGGCTTGGGTCAGTTGGATGGGGGCGAGGATGCGCTGATAGTAATAACTGCCGTGCTCGCCATCGGCACCGTTGAAGCAGGCCACGATGGCGGATTTGCCCAGGGTGCCTTTCCACACCCCGGCGAGGTCGGCAGCGCCGGCAAACAAAGGTGTGCAGGCGAGGGCAATGACAGCAAGGGGCTTGAGCACGGGTATCTGACTTCCGGTTGTCTGATAAGGGCCGTCAGGGTAATAGGTCGTGTGACGCGATTCCAGTAGGCGATTCAGACCGGGCTGTAGATCCGCGGTGCGCTTCGATGAGGCACGTGAATCAGGTTGAGGTGGTGTTTGCGTGCCCATTGCACCGTCAGGACGGTGGGTGCCGACAAACTGACCAAGGTACCCAGCCTGGCCCTGACTGCTTTGTGAATAAGCTCAAGGCTGCAACGACTGGTGACGACCGTGAAGCCGCTGCGTGCATCGACCTCTGCCTGCTGCATGGCCCCGATCAGTTTATCCAACGCGTTATGCCGGCCAATGTCTTCACGGCACAGCAATGCTGAGCCGTCAGCATCGAAGTGCAGCGCTGCATGCAGGGCGCCGGTACTTTTTCCCATGACTTGAGCGGCTTCGATGCGCTCACGCAAACCCTTGAGGTGGTGTGCGGGCGGCAGGGGCGCCGGTTGCAGGATGTCCAGTTGGGGCAGTGCCTGCTCCAGCGCTTCCACCCCGCACAATCCGCAGCCGCTGGTGCCCGCCATCTGTCGCCGGTGGTCTTTCAGCGCCCAGAACGCTCGATTCGAGACGTGTACGTCTGCCTGGCAGGCCTGATCAAAATGCGTGAGTTGGATGTCGTAGATTTCACTCAGGTTGTCGATGATCCCATTGCTCACGCTGAAGCCGCGGATGAAGTCTTCGATGTCGCCAGGTGAAACCATCATCACGGCTTGGCTCAAGCCGTTATAGCTGATGGCCAGGGCGATTTCCGCCGCCAGCGCCGCTTCGGCGACCTGGCCGCCTTCGTCATATTCTCGATAGACGACGCTACGCGGCTGCGGTGCGGGGGCATTGGCAGCGGCCGCTTCAACGGGGTGTTCGACTCGGCAAATCATGGGTAAACCTCCGGTACGCTAGCTCGCACTCTTGGCGGTGAACAGTTTCCTGGCTTCAGTAAAACATTTTTCGGCGATGGCCGAGCGGGGCTCGGTCTTGCGCATGACCATGCCCAGGGGCGCGAGCACACTGGCATCCGGCAGGTTGATAAAGGCCAGGTGCTCGATGGGGCTCTCCATGCCGCTGTCCAACGGCATAATCGCGCAGCAGAAACCTTGGTGGATCGCCTGGAGCAGTTGATAGGTCGAATCGCTTTCGAGAATGGGCTGGGGGTCGAGGCCGCGACTGCGGAAGCTCAGATCGATGGATTTTCGATAGTGCATACCATTGCTGATCATCCCCAGGGGCAACTTGGCGGCATCTTCCCAACTCATTTCGGTGCCTTCGAAATGGAAGTGCCGGGTGTCGTACAACAGGCCGACACGGGTCTCACCCAACTCGAAAAAGTCCAGGTAACTGGCATTGACGTGCTCCAGGTAACACACGCCCAGGTCCAGTTGGTTGGTGCCCAATGCTTCGATGATCTTGTCCGAGCTCATGGACGACAGGCTGAACTTGAGTTCGGGAAACGAATGGGACAGGCCCTGAATATAGCTGATCGGGTTGAAACCACTGAGCGGCACCAGGCCCAGGCGCAAGTTACCGACCAACTGACCGCGACACGCCGCCGCTTCAGCGAACAACCCGTCATGGGCGGCAAGCAAGGTTCTGGCCCAGGCCAGTACGCGCTCGCCGGCCTGGGTGAAACCTTCGAAGCGCTGACCACGGGTGACCAGTTCCAGGCCCAGCTCATCCTCCAGATTGCGCAACCGCATCGACAGTGTCGGCTGGGTGATATGACAACGCGCGGCCGCCTGGCCGAAGTGGCGAGTCTGCTCCAGCGCAATCAGGAATTTAAGTTGCTTGATGTCCATTAAGGCACCTGCCCGGGAGTAAATAAGAGGTCGTTATGAGTGCCTGTGTCTGAAGCCCGCAAGTCGCAGCGAATGAGAGAGCGGACCCTCTCATTGTAAGGCTTGTGTGTCCAATCACCTCTATTGAAGGCGTGATTGATTCGCTCGATAACGCCGTCAGCCGGCGGATGCCGGCGGCGTTACGTTGCGGGCGACTTCTCCGACGCTTCCCCGAGGGGATTCATCCAGTCCTTGAGTCGCCCCGGGCAGCGGGTCGATACAACCTGACATCCGGCTGATTTGAGTCAAAGAGGGATGTGGGTTGTCGACAAAACCTGGCGCAACCCCATGAACGAACGAATCTGGCGAACCCCGGGCAGGTAAAGCAATTGCTCCGCGTGGAGCCGGTTGAAACTGTTGCTGTCCTTGGTTCGGATCAACATGAAGTAGTCGAATTCCCCCGTCACCACATGGCATTCCATGCAGCCGGACACCTTTTGCGCCGCGGCCTCGAAGGCGGCGAAGGATTCCGGCGTGGAGCGGTCCAGCACCACGCCGATCAACACCACCATCCCTGCATCAAGCGCTTGATTGTCCAGTAACGCGACAATGCCTTTGATCAGGCCCGCCTGCTTGAGGCGTTCGACGCGTCGCAGGCAGGCCGGTGCGCTCAGTTTTACCTTCTCAGCGAGCGCCACATTGGAGATGGAAGCGTCTCGCTGCAGGGTCTTGAGAATGGCGCGGTCGGTCCGGTCCAGCGGGTGCGGCTCAGCACCTGGGCTGCCGGGTTTGTCGTGGTTATTTGTTGCGCTCATAGTTGTTTGCACACAATAAAAATAGATTTTATCTGCTACTTGGTAACTTATATTTCTTTAATGGATTGAAACTTGCAACACATATTTTTGGCTTTGTTCTTAATATTGAACTCATCGAAGCCCCCCTGAAAGCACCTGGAACGCAGCCTTTTTTGCCTTTCGGTCTGGCGCTTGGATATCCACTGAACAAGGAGCAGAGTCATGAACCTGAATCGTTTTAAACGTTATCCGCTGACCTTCGGTCCTTCGCCCATCACGCCCTTGAAACGCCTCAGCGAACACCTGGGCGGCAAGGTCGAGTTGTATGCCAAACGTGAAGACTGCAACAGTGGCCTGGCCTTCGGCGGCAACAAGACACGCAAGCTCGAATATCTGATTCCCGAGGCACTCGAACAGGGCTGCGACACCCTCGTGTCTATTGGCGGGATCCAGTCGAACCAGACCCGGCAGGTCGCCGCCGTCGCTGCCCACCTTGGTATGAAGTGCGTGCTGGTCCAGGAAAATTGGGTGAACTACTCCGACGCCGTGTATGACCGGGTCGGCAATATCGAGATGTCCCGCATCATGGGGGCGGATGTGCGACTGGACGCAGCGGGGTTCGACATCGGCATCCGGCCAAGCTGGGAGAAGGCCATGAACGACGTAGTGGAGCGGGGCGGCAAGCCGTTCCCGATACCGGCGGGTTGTTCCGAACATCCCTACGGCGGGCTCGGGTTCGTCGGCTTTGCCGAGGAAGTGCGGGAGCAGGAAAAACAACTGGGATTCAAGTTCGATTACATCGTGGTGTGCTCCGTGACCGGGAGTACCCAGGCCGGCATGGTCGTCGGTTTCGCCGCCGACGGCCGTTCGAAGAACGTGATCGGCATTGATGCCTCGGCCAAGCCGGAGCAAACCAAGGCACAGATCCTGCGTATTGCCCGGCACACCGCTGAGCTGGTGGAACTGGGGCGTGAGATCACCGAAGACGACGTGGTGCTCGATACACGCTACGCCTACCCGGAATATGGCTTGCCCAATGAAGGTACGTTGGAAGCCATTCGTTTGTGCGGCAGCCTTGAAGGTGTGTTGACCGACCCCGTGTATGAAGGCAAATCCATGCACGGGATGATCGAAATGGTCCGCCGTGGCGAGTTCCCCGAAGGCTCGAAAGTGCTTTACGCACACCTGGGCGGGGCACCTGCGCTGAACGCCTACAGCTTCCTGTTCCGCAACGGTTGATTAACGCCAATAACCTGCAGGAGTGAGCTTGCTCGAAGCGGTGGGTCAAGTCGGCATCAATGTTGAATGTCAGGCCACATCGTTGGATCGCCGCACAGAGCAAGCGGCTCCTACCCAACTGCCGGGAGTACCGCCATGCATGCGATATCGCAATCCGCGGTCTGGATCAAGGAACCTTCGGCGGATGTCGGAGTGGTCATCGTTACCAGCGCCGAGTTGCCGAAATACATGATCGACACGCTGCACGTGGCGATAGATGACTGGGACCAGGTGGCTTATCTGGCCATCAAGCAATCCGAGGTGTTGATGGCCGACTGGTTGCGGGTCGGGTCCAGCCCGGAGCAATCCGCTGGGGGCTACGCGTGTTATGCCAGCCAACTGTTGCGCTCTGTTCCCCACGGTAGTTTTTTACTGGATGTCGAAGTCGGCACGGTTCCCGGCTTGGCCTGGCTGGGGTCCGTACACGGTCATCCGTTGCGCGTGGTCGAACTGGGAACGATCGCGTTATCCACCGCAGCGATGGATCGACAGGTAGAACAAGTGCTTTCGGCGACCCGCAGTCTGGCGAAAAGCGTGCTGCAGGCGCGCGGCGTGATTTAGCCAGTGGCGCGCCAATTCCCCCAAACAACCAGGGCGACGCCTATGAGCCAAGCTGCCGACTGTCGTACCAATGCCCTGAAATGGATGCGCGAGCCTTCAAAGTGCACACGTATCGTGGTCATCGCGTGCGGGCTTGATAGCGATCATATTGACTTGGTTCATCAGGGTTTCAGCTGTTTTGACAATGTTGCACTGATCCATGTCGATGCTGTGAACACGATGGCTGGCCAGCTCGTTGAAGTGCGAGTGGCCAAGAGTGACTACTGTTTTGTAGTGCTCGGTGAACTGGACGAGCGTTTATTGCACGACCTTTCCATTGGCCGTACCTGTATCTACCCGATTGCTTCAGACGGGGCGGCCGAACGCTCGGTCATTGCGGCGGTAGAACAGGTGAAAAGCCTCGCTCGAGTGAACCGTTCGCACCACCTTGAAGTGTTACCCGACACCTGCAGCCGTTGCTCATAAGCCCAGCGATTGCTAGAGACCCATTACCTCAATTGCTTTCGCCGATAGCCAGAATGGTCGCCACCAAGGCCTGAGCGCGAGGCACCAGTGTGTCCAGTTCCAGGTATTCATGATCGGTGTGGACCTTGCCGCCAACCGGCCCGAGGCCACACAGGGTTGGAATGCCCAGGCTGGCGGTGAATCCGGAGTCGGCACAACCGCCGGTGAATTCGCCTTCGACGCTGAAACCCAGCGCCAGCGCTTTTTGTTGGTAGATGTGCAGCAGCCGTTCGCTGTGGCGGGCTTCCATCGGTAGAAAGGTCGTCGCTTCCTTGAGGATGGCGCTGGTGCCGATCAGTTCTTCTTCTGCGACGATGGCCTGGATTGCACTAAAGATCCGGTCCCAGTGCTTGAGTTCGATGAAGCGCACGTCCAGCCGGGCAGAGGCGATAGGCGCAACGGTGTTGCTGGAGGTGCCTCCGGATATCAGGCCTACGTTGGTGGTGATGCCTGCCGGGTAGTCGGTCAAGGCGTGGAGCTTGACGATCTTGCGGGCGAGGGCCTCGATGGCGCTGGCTCCGTCGGCATGGTTGACCCCGGCATGCGCCGCGCGGCCGCGGACTTCGATGATCAGCGTGGCACCGCCTTTGCGTGCGCTGACCACGTTACCGCTGGCCCGTCCGGGCTCGGTATTGAGCACGGCGCGTGCGGCTCGGGCTGCATTTTCGATGTGGGCTCTGGCGCTGCCGGAGCCGATTTCTTCGTCACCGGTGTACAGAACCTGCACCGGGTAGGGCAATTGACCGGCGCGCTTGAGTGCCATGAGGGCGAAGCAATTTAGCACCAGGCCGCCTTTCATGTCGGCGACGCCGGGGCCGTAGGCAATATTGGCGTCGCGGCTGTAGCCGCGAGTCGTGGTAGTGCCTTTGGGAAACACCGTGTCGCGATGGCCCAGCAACAGCACTGGCTTTCCAGATTCGCCTGGCACTTCGGCAAGCATCACGTCGCCAAAACCATCGACCGGTATGCGCTTGAGCGGGATACCGTCGGCTTTCAGTTCAGCCGCGAGCAGCGCGCCCACCGCGTCGACGCCCGCCTTGTCATAGCTGTTGGAGTCGGTGTCGACGATACGCTGCAGCAGCATTTCCATGGCGTGGCGTTGGTCAGCCAGCCAGTCCAGCGCCTGTTGCGGCGTGGCGTTCATTGCACCTGCTCCCTTAATTGATGCTCCTGAGTCAGGCGTGTCGCGTCGTTACCCAGGTCCCAGAAGAGCCCGGCCATGATTTGCAGGCTTTCCTTGACCACCGGTGCCAGCAAGTGCTCGTTCGGCGCATGCTGTGAGCATGCCGGGTATGAGTGCGGCACCCACAGCGTTGGCAGGCCGAGCACGTCCGCGAACACGTCGTTGGGCAGCGAGCCACCGAGGTTTGGCAGCAGCGCGGGTTTTTTGCCGGTGGTCTGTGCCAAGGAGCTGAGCGCCCAATTGACCCATGGGCTTTGCGGGTCCAGGCGCGTGGCATGCATCACATCAATGCGGCTTTGCCTGACCTCGACATTGCTGAAACCATGCGCATCCAGGTGAGTACGCACCGCCGGGATAAAGGTCCTGTAGTCGCTGTTCACCACGAAGCGGATATGGCAGTGGGCGTTGGCCTTGCCGGGGATCGCATGCACGGGGGCGTCCGGGTTGCCGGTCTTGAAGGCGATGACGTCGAGGGTGTTCCAGCCGAATACCTTTTCGCTCAGCGAGAGCGCCGGGTTACCCCAGTTGGCGTCGATGTCCGGATCGCCCGGCCCGCCACCGACGTCAATATCGGCCAGTGCCTGCCGAACCGGCTCCGGCAGTGTCTCGGGCATCAGCCCCGCTACCTTCACCCGACCGCGTTCATCGACCATGCTCGCGATGGCATTGGCCAGAATGATGCCGGGGTTGGCCAACAACCCGCCCCAGTTGCCGGAGTGATGAGCGCCTTCGCGCAAATCGACCACCAGTTCGAAGTTGAACACCCCGCGTGAACCGAGAAAAATCGTCGGTCGTGACGCCGCCAGGCGCGGGCCGTCCGAGGCGATGAGAATATCCGCCGCCAGCTCTTCAGTGTGCGCTGCACAGAACGCATTCAGGCCCGGCGAGCCTTCTTCTTCGCCCATTTCCAGCAGCAGTTTGACGTTGAAGCCCAGCTTGCCGTCGCGAGCCTTGAGCGTTTGCTCGAGCGCGGTCAGGTTGATCAAGTGCTGGCCTTTGTTATCCGCCGTGCCACGGCCGTACCAGCGATCGCCTTCGACAGTGACCTGCCACGGCGACAGGCCTTCACGCCATTGCGCTTCATAGCCGCGCACCACATCACCGTGGCCGTAGCTGAGCACGGTCGGCAGTTCTGGATGTTCAATGCGCGTGGCGATCATGAAGGGGCCGCGCTCTGCCACCGGGTTGTCATAGATCTTGACGCTGAAGCCCATCGCCTCGACATGTGGGGTGATGAAGTCATTGAGGTAGCGATACAGTTCGGGTCGGCTGTCCGCTGCCTGGCTTTCGGTGTGCAAGGCGACGCTACGTTGGAGCAGATTGAAAAATGCGCCGTTATCGAACTGCTCTGTGGTGTTGCTGATAGCCAGTGAACGACTCATGAGTGGACAAGCTCCAGTGTTTGGGCAGAGTTATCGTGAAGGTGGCAACGCACGTTGCCGCCGATAAGCGGGCCATTGGCCGGATAGGCCGTTTTGCAAGGGGCGAAGCAGCTCGGGCAGCGCGGATGGAAGGCGCAGCCGGACGGTGGCGACATGGGGTTGGGGAAGGTACCGTGCAGGCCGATTTCGGGGATGCCCAGGCGCGGATCGGGCGTGAGCACCGAATCCAGCAAGGCGCGGGTATAAGGGTGGCCGGGTTTGGCGAACAACGATTCGCGCGTGCGTTCTTCGACGATACGCCCCAGATACATCACCGCGACGCGGTCGGCGAGGTGTTCGATGACCGCCAGGTTATGGCTGATCAATAGATAGGTCAGGCCGAATTCGCGCTTGAGGTCTTGCAGCAGGTTGAGAATCTGCGCCTGCACCGACACGTCCAGCGCCGAGGTGGGTTCGTCGCAGATCAACACGTCAGGGCGCATGATCAACGCCCGGGCGATGGCCACCCGTTGCCGCTGGCCGCCCGACAGTTGGCTCGGATAGCTGTCGATGACCCGTTTGGGCAGGCCGACCACATCGAGCATTTCTTCGGTTTTCTTGCGCCGCTCGGCGGTGCTGCCGATGCCATGCACGATCAGCGGCAGAGTCACGATTTCGCGCAACGTCTTGCGTGGGTTCAGCGAGGAATACGGGTCCTGGAATATCGGCTGAATGTGCCGGGACATTTCCTTGCGATCAGTCGCCGCCAGATGTTTGCCGTTGACCAGCACGTCGCCGCTGGTAGGGGGCAGCAGGCCGAGCAGCATCTTGGCCAGGGTACTTTTGCCGCAACCGGACTCGCCTACCAGGCCGAGGGTCTCGCCACGCATCAGGCGCAGGGAAACGCCATCAACGGCCTTCAGGGTGGCGGCAGGTTTGAAAAAGCCTTTGTTGATTCGAAACTCGCGACGGATGTCGCACAGCTCCAGCGTAATGTCTTTTTTCATGACCGTGCCCTCTCCTGAAGGCAAATCGGTGCCGGGGCCGGAGCGGCGAACAGGCAGCGCGCCATGTGTCCGTCCTGTTCGACTTCGGGGATGTTTTGCGCACAGGCCGGTATCGCCTGAGCGCAACGATTACGGAACGCACAACCGTGCTGTTCGCCCACCAGACTGGGCACCAGGCCTGGAATTGAACCCAGCGGTTCACCCGGTTTGGTCCGTCCGGGGATTGGAATACTGGCCAACAGACCACGGGTGTACGGATGCTGCGGATTTTCGAACAGTTGCAGGGCAGGGGCGGTTTCAACAATTTCCCCGGCATACATCACGGCGACCCGATCGGCGATTCGTGCCACCAGCCCAAGGTCGTGGGTGATGAAGATCACCGCCAGGCCGAGTTCTTTCTGAATGTCGCGGATCAAGCGCAGGATCTGCGCCTGGATGGTCACGTCCAGTGCCGTGGTTGGCTCGTCAGCGATGATCAGGTCGGGCTCACACATCAATGCCATGGCGATGATCACCCGCTGGCGCAAACCGCCGGAAAGTTGATGCGGGTACTGACGCAAGCGTTCGGTGGCATTGCTGATACCGACTTTCTCCAGCATCTGCGCGGCG
The DNA here is from genome assembly GCF_023242545.1 of Pseudomonas sp. MWU13-2517. NCBI lineage: Bacteria > Pseudomonadati > Pseudomonadota > Gammaproteobacteria > Pseudomonadales > Pseudomonadaceae > Pseudomonas > Pseudomonas sp. MWU13-2517. Next base: position 23,296 of record NZ_JALMFA010000021.1, read on the forward strand.
CGAGCCAGGGCCTCCTTGCGTGACACTTTGCGATGCTGAGTCAGCACTTCGCTGAGCTGATCGCCAATGCTGTAGGCCGGGTTCAGCGAGGTCATCGGTTCCTGGAAGATCATCGCCAGACGGTTGCCGCGCAGGTCGCACATGCGCCGTTCGCTCTGGCCGAGCATGTCGATACCGTCCAGCGTCAGCCGGGACGCGGTGCGTTTGGCCTTGCGTGGCAACAGGTCCATCAGCGCCAGTGAGGTCAGGGATTTACCGCATCCGGATTCGCCGACGATGCACAGCATTTCACCGCGCTCGACTTCAAAATCCAGACCGCGCACGGCATGCAGCATGTCATCCGGCGTCGGGCTGTTGCCCATGGGGATGTCCACGCGCAGGTTTTCCACATGGAGTAGTGCCATGTTCGGTACCTCTGTCAGTTATGGCCGTCTGTCAGTTGCGGCCGTCGGGCAGGATCAGATCGCGCAGGCCATCGCCGACCAGGTTGATGCCCAGCACCAGAATCATCAGGGCGACGCCGGGAATGGCGATGACCCATGGGGAAAAGAACATGTAGGGTTTGCCTTCAGCGATCATCAAACCCCAGGACGGCGTCGGCGGCTGCACGCCAACCCCGAGGAACGACAGGGCCGACTCCAGCAGGATCGCGTGGGCCATTTCCAGAGTCGCGACAACGATCAGCGCACCGACCAGATTCGGCAGAATCTCACTGACCAGAATGCGCAGGGTCGAGCAGCCAAGAGCCTGTGCCGACGCCACATATTCAGCATCGCGAATCTGTTGCACCGAGGCCCTGACCACCACCGCGAAGCGATCCCATAACAGGCATCCGAGCAGCACGATGACCACTTTCAGTGAACCGCCCATCAGCGAGGCCGAGGCCAGCGCGACCATCACGACCGGCATCGCCAGCCGGGTGGTGATCAGGTAGCTGATAAACGCATCGACCTTGCCGCCGTAGTAGCCCGCCAACAGCCCCATGACCGTGCCGATAAAGCCGGAAATCAGCGCCGCCGCGATGCCGATGAACAGCGAGATACGTGCGCCGTAGAGCAGCCGCGACAGGTAGTCACGGCCCAGCTTGTCGGTGCCGAGAACGAACTCCCAGGTGCCGTTGGCCATCCATACCGGCGGTTTCATGCGCAGCATCACGTCTTGCGCATAAGGGTCGTAAGGTGCCAGCCACGGCGCGAACAGCGCACCGGCCAAGATGATCAGCAACAACACTGCGCCGATGGCGAAACCACGGTGACGGAAGCTCTTGCCAAGTACCCGGCTCAGGCTGCTCGGTGGTGGCAGGTAGTCATTGATTACAAGGGTCGTGGGGGTGCTCATGTAAGCCTCCTAGCGCACGCGAATGCGCGGGTCGAGCAGTGCGTTGAGCACATCGGCCAGCAAGGTGAGGATGATGTAGATCACCGCAATCAGAAGGACCACGGCCTGTACCACCGGAAAGTCATCACGGGCGATGGCGTCCCAGGCGAGTTGTCCGATGCCTTGCAGGGAGAACACGGTTTCAATCACCACCGAACCGCCGAGCATGAAGCCGAACTCCACCGCCGCCAGTGCGACTACCGGAATCAAGGCGTTGCGCAGTGCATGCTTGAACAGCACACGCGCAGGGCGCAGGCCCTTGGCACGGGCGGTGCGGATGTAATCGGAACTGAGTACATCAAGCATGCCGGCGCGGGTCAGACGCATGATTGCCGGCGTCGCGTAGTAGCCCAAGGCAATGGCCGGCATGACGAAGTGCAGCAGGGTCGAGTTGCCGGACACCGGCAGCCACTTGAGCGTCACCGCGAACACCACGATCAACATCAGCGCAAACCAGAAACTCGGCATCGCCTGACCCAGCACCGCAATGCTCAAGGCCAGTCGGTCAACCCAGGTGTCGCGTTTGACCGCCGCCAGCACGCCCAGTGGAATCGCCACCAGCAATGCGATACCCAGCGCCATGGCACCTAACCCGAGAGTAATCGGCAAGCGGCTGGCGACGAGGTTGTAGACCGACTCCTGAAAGAAAAAAGAGTTGCCCAGGTCCAGCCGCAGCAAATCGCCCAGCCAGTTGAAGTACTGGGTCGGTAGCGGTTTGTTCAAACCGTATTGCACGCGGATCTGTTCGATCTGTTCGCTGGTGGCTTCCGGCCCGCCAATGGCCGTGGCCAGGTCGCCGGACAAATGCAAAAGAGAAAAGCTGATCACCGACACGGTAATGGCAACGCACATAGCGATGGCCAGACGGCGCAGAAGGAATCCAAGCATGGCAAGTTTCCTCGTATCCAATAGAGGGCAGGTGTGAGGACGTGTGCGTGGGGAGTGGTAGTCCGCAAGCCACGGCACCTCTCGATCAATCCGTGCGGTTGCGGATTACTTCCAACTGGACTGAACGAAACGCGGCAGCTCATCCGGGTACGGCGTGAACGCGAGTTCGGAGGAGTAGGCGTAGTTCATCGAGTAGTTGAACAGCGGCGCCCAGTAGGCCTGTTCGCTGATGCGCTGCAAGGCCTTGCGGTAGTTGTCCTTGCGCACTTGCGGGTCGAGGGCATTGTCGGCGGTCTGCAACCAGCCTTGGACTTGTGGGTCCTTGATGTTGTCGTCCGGATTGCCCTTGAACCAGGTGCCGGCTGACGCGGAGGTGTCGAGGATCGAGAACGAGCCCCAGGCCTGAAACGACATGGGTACCTTGCCGCCACGTTGCTGATCGCGCAGGGCGGCGTACTTCAAGTAGCGCAGCTTGGCGTTGATGCCCACCGCGCGCAGGTTGCCGATGATGGCTTCGACGTAATCACGGTCGCGATAAGCGAAGATTTCTGTCTCGAAGCCATTTGGGTAACCGGCTTCGGCGAGCAGCGCCTTGGCCTTGGCGGGGTCATAGTTGTAGACCGTGGCCGCGGTGGTATCGCAACCGAACTGGCCTGGATAACAGGCAACCTGCAAGGGTTTGGCTTCGCCACCCACCAATTGCGTGGCCAGCGCATTGCGGTTGATCGCATGGTTGATGGCCTGACGCACCTTGAGGTTCTTCATCGGCGAGTTTTCCGTTGAGGTGCCCCGAGCATCAAGAATCAGGAAACCGATGCGCATGGTTTCGCTGCTGGTCACGGTCAGGTTCGGCATGCCCTTGAGGTCTACTGCCTGATCCGAGGTCACACGCCAGGTCCAATCGACACCATCGGTCATCAACTCGGCCAGGCGGGTTTCTGCATCCGGGATCACCCGGAACGTAAGGTGGCCGATATGTGGCTTGCCTTGTGGGCTGTCCGGAAAGTAGTCCTTGTTGATCTCCATGGTCACGCCTTCGCCAGCCACCACCGACACGGCTTTATACGGCCCGGTACCCATTGGCTTGCGACTGAATTCGGCCAGGCCGACCTTCTCGAAGTACTGCTTGGGGAACATAGGAACGGCGTTGGACAGGTATTCCAATGCCGGAGGAAAAGGCTTCTTCAAATACAGGCGGACACTGTAGTCACCGGTTTTTTCGGCGCTCTTGATCCAGTCTACGTTTTGCACGGTAACGACTTTCGCCTCGGGCGATACCACGTAGTTGAGGGTGAACACTACGTCGTCGGCCGTGAAGGCGTCGCCGTTGTGAAATTTGACGCCCTTGCGCAGCTCAAAATCGATTGTGGTGTCGTCGACCTGTTTCCAACTGGTGGCCAGCATGGGTTTGTATTCGCCGCTGTTGGGATCGCGGTAGATCAGGTTGTCCCAGATCAGCCGGCCGAGAATCACGCCTTCGCGCAAATCGTTGTGATAGGGGCTGATGTTTTCAGGCTCGCTGTCGGAAGCGTAAACCAGGGTGTCGTTGGCTTTACCGGCGTAAGCCGGAAAACTGCTGATGAAGCCCATCAGCGCAATACAGCAGGCGAAACCTTTGATGCCCATGCCGTCGTCTCCGTTGGCGAGAGTGGTTGAATCAAAGGGCAGCGAATCGCAAATGCGTAAAGGAGGATAAGAAGGTCAGGCAGGTGTTTTTTTGATCTGGACACGAATGTAAGGAAAGGCTATCAATGCCACAAGAATAATATTTCGATGCTTACGTTGCCTAAAAGGCAATCCATGGGGGCGCCGATGCAGTTGTATGGTGTGCAGTCCACGGCACTGCGCTATTTTCTGGAAGTAGCGCGATGCGGATCGGTCAGCGAAGCCTCGGTGCGCTTGAATGTCGCGGCGTCAGCAGTGAGCCGACAAATTTCCAAGCTTGAGTTGGCCCTGGGGGCCAGCTTGTTTGAGCGCCGTGCCCGGGGCATGGTGCTGAGCGAGGCGGGGGCACGACTGGCGGCTTACGCGCGTAAGTCGCAGCTTGAAGCCGAGCAGGTGGTGCTGGAAATCACCGAGCTGCATGGCTTGCAACGGGGTCATGTACACGTTGCCTGCTCGGAAGGATTTGCACTGGAATACATGCCCAGGTGCATCAGCGCGTTCAGGCGTGAGTATCAGGGCATTCATTTCACACTGGAGGTCTGTGCGCCCGCGCAAGCGACTGAGAAGGTTCGCTCCGGCGAAGCCGATCTGGCGATGACCTTCAGCCTGATGCCGCAAAAGGAAATCAAGGTCGAACACGTCCTCAGCGGGGCGATTTTTGCCGTGGTCGCCAACTCTCACCCCTTGGCCGGGCGTGAAGCGGTCAGCCTCGCCGAGTTGCAACCCTGGCCCATCGCATTACCGAAAGCCGACACGACGATACGCCAGCTCTTCGACATCTGCTGCGGCGTCCAGGGGTTGTTGTTCGACCCGGTGTTGACGACTAACTACGTTGCCGCGCTTTATAGCTTCGTCCGCGAAGAGGGCGTAATCAGCCTGGCCAGCGAAATGACCTTGCACAAGCAAGTGGCAGACAAGGTACTTCAATGCTTGCCGATCCTGGATGAAGGCATGCAGGCACGGCGAATCGAACTGCAAAGCATGGCCGGACGCAATTTACCGGCTGCGGTTTCTGCGTTTAGGGATTTTTTGATTGCTGAGTTGGAGAATGAGGGGGCTGGTTGAGAAGGGGAGGTTGTTTGGGAGGGCGCTCTAGGGGCTAAACAAACGCTAGGAGTACTCCGTGATACTGTTGGGTAGTTTCAAGATTGGCTTTGGGTAGTTGTTGATCTCGCTGGATTCAGGCACAAAAAAAGACGTCCGTGGACGTCTTTAGTTGATCATTTGGGCCGGGGTAATTTGAAACAAGTCGGTATCTATTTGTTTTTAATGGTAAATAATTTATTGGTCAACTTGCTTGGAATACCAGTTGGAACGCTGCGCGGTCTGGATTCCGATGGACGGTGCGTTTTGAGCTCCGCCCCCAAAAACGAATCGGGATCGAATCTATCAAGCAAATGGTCGCGCTGTTGATTTTTGCCCCTGCGCGTACGATGTCTCCACTCGCAGGTACATTCATTGTTGCGATACGTACGTCCACCTTTGCGATCAGCCCCCACGCTCGACCAGCAGGCACTTTTACCGGGTCAGCTTTCGGTCAGCGGCAACACAGACGGGGAGCCGCTTATTCCCAAGTGCCTTCAGCTGTGTGGTGTCGGTGATGTCTCAGGAGATATCGTCAAAACGAAGATCGGCACCGAAAATGATCTGTTGAGACCGTCTCATCTGGATAAACTCGCCCAGGTTTACGACGTGCACAAACGTGGGGCTGCGTACGAAATCTCGAGCTACCCTCCGCCCACCCTCAGAGGGCAGATCCTTACGCTGGCAGGGGAAAGAGCAAGAGACGCGGTATCGGCATTCATCCACACGGCAGGCGGTTTCACTGTGTCATCAAGCCGCAAAAGTCAACGTGCTTTTGTGGGTATGTTATTGATTGTAGGGTGCAAAGAAAGCCCACGACAGTATATCTAATTGAAGGGAGCACATAGAATGAGCATCCTTGTGCCAACGTCGACTCGACACGCACATAACACGATTCAGGTCAGGTCCGGATGCTACGGAATGACCATGTAAACCGCATTGAAACAGGATAAGCAGTATGACCAGTGCCCAACAACGTTCCGCCCTGCAACGTCAGATCTGGGCCATCGCCAATGACGTGCGTGGCGCCGTCGATGGCTGGGACTTCAAGCAGTACGTGCTTGGCACCCTGTTCTACCGCTTTATCAGCGAGAACTTCGTTGACTAAATCACCGGTGGTGATGGCTCGGTCGATTATGCTGCCATGGAGGATGACAACCCGTTGATTGCCGCCGCCAAGGACGACGCAATCAAGACCAAGGGCTATTTCATCGCGCCCAGCCAGTTGTTTAGTAACGTCGCCGCCAAGGCCAGCACCAACGATAGTCTGAACACCGATTTGGCACGTATCTTTGCCGCCATCGAGAGTTCCGCCAATGGTTACGCCTCCGAGCAGGACATCAAAGGCCTGTTCGCTGACTTCGACACCACTAGCAACCGCCTGGGTCATACCGTCGCCGACAAGAACAAGCGCTTGGCGGACGTGCTCAAGGGAGTAAGTAAGCTGGAGTTTGGCAGCTTCGATGCCAGTCATATCGACCTGTTCGGCGACGCCTACGAGTTCCTCATCTCCAACTACGCGGCCAATGCCGGCAAATCCGGTGGCGAATTCTTTACCCCGCAGCGTGTGTCCAAGTTGATCGCCCAGTTGGCGATGCACAAGCAGACCAGCGTCAACAAGATCTACGACCCGGCGTGCGGCTCCGGCTCGCTGCTGCTGCAGGCGAAAAAACATTTCGACGCCCATGTCATCGAGGATGGGTTCTTCGGCCAGGAGGTGAACCACACCACCTATAACCTGGCGCGGATGAACATGTTTCTGCACAACATCAACTATGACAAATTCAACATCCAGCTCGGCGACACGCTGCGTGCCCCGCACTTTGGTGACGACAAGCCCTTCGATGCCATCGTATCCAACCCGCCGTACTCGGTGAAGTGGATCGGCAGCGACGACCCGACGCTGATCAATGACGACCGCTTTGCCCCGGCCGGCGTGCTAGCGCCGAAGTCCAAGGCGGACTTCGCCTTCGTGCTGCATGCGCTGAGCTACCTCTCGGCCAAGGGCCGCGCAGCCATCGTCTGCTTTCCTGGCATCTTCTACCGTGGTGGCGCTGAGCAGAAGATTCGCCAATACCTGGTGGACAACAACTATGTGGAAACGGTGATCTCGTTGGCGCCCAACCTGTTCTTCGGCACCTCCATCGCCGTGAACATTCTGGTGCTGTCCAAGCACAAGCTGGACACGACCACCCAGTTCATCGACGCCAGCGCACTGTTCAGGAAGGGCGCCAATAACAACCTGCTGGAAGACGTGCATATCGAGCAGATCATGCAGGTGTTTGACAGCAAGGCGAACGTCGAGCACTTCGCGCAATCGGTGCCGCTGGATAAGGTGGTCAGCAACGACTACAACCTGTCGGTCAGCAGTTACGTCGAGGCCAGGGACACCCGCGAGGTCGTGAACATCGCCCAGCTCAATGCCGAGTTGAAAACCACTGTTTCCCGAGTTGCCCAGCTGCGGACTGAGATCGATGCCATTGTTGCGGAGATCGAAGGCGAGGAGTTGGGGGTATGAGACTGATTGGCTTTTTGGAAAGACTGTTAGACGGGGTTGCAATTGCGTGGTTGCCGCTCGGGCAGCTTACGAACTATGAACAGCCAACCAAATACTTGGTGACGGCAACAAGCTACAGCGACAAATTCAAAACTCCCGTACTCACAGCTGGAAAGACGTTTGTTCTAGGCTACACAGACGAGGCTGAAGGCATCTACAAAGCATCAGAGACTCCCGTAGTCATTTTTGATGATTTCACGACAGCTAGTAAATGGGTGAGTTTTGATTTCAAAGCTAAATCTTCGGCCATGAAGATGGTCACATCAAGTGACGAAGGTAAGGTGCTACTTAAGTACATTTACTATTGGTTAAAAACATTGCCAAGCGAACTGGTTGATGGCGACCATAAACGTCATTGGATCGGGACCTATACAAACAAAAAAGTCCCCATCCCCTGCCCAGACAACCCCCAAAAATCGCTGGAAATCCAGGCGGAAATCGTTCGCATGCTGGACACTTTCGCCGAACTTACCGCCGAGCTTACCGCTGAGCTTAAAGCCCGCAAAAAACAATACAACTACTACCGCGACCAATTGTTGAGTTTTGAAGGCGGGGAGGTGGAATGGAAGGCGCTGGGAGATATTGGCGAGTTCATTCGCGGCAAGCGCTTCACCAAAGCCGACTACGTTGAAGAAGGCGTCAGCGTTATCCATTACGGCGAAATCTATACCCGCTATGGGGTATGGGCGGATCATGCGTTTTCAAAAGTACGTGCCGAGATGGCAGGTTCGTTGCGTTATGCCGAGCCGGGTGATGTGGTGCTAACCGATGTTGGTGAAACTGTTGAAGAGGTTGGCAAAGCAGTCGCATGGCTTGGGGATGAGAGAGTTGCGATTCACGATCACTGTTATGCTTTTCGGCATTCAATGAATCCAAAGTTTGTTTCTTACTATATGCAGACGCAGTCTTTCATAGCCAAAAAAGCAAAGCATGTGGCCAGAACCAAGGTCAATACTCTGCTGATCAATGGATTTTCAAAGATCGAAATCCCGGTGCCATTCCCCGGAGACCCCGAAAGGTCACAGGCAGAACAGGCCCGCATCGTCGCTATACTCGACAAATTCGACGTCCTCACCAACTCCATCAGCGAAGGTCTGCCTCGCGAGATCGCGCTGCGTCAGAAGCAATACGAGCACTACCGAGACCGACTGCTGAGCTTCCCCAAGCCGGAAGGGGCGGTGGCCTGAAATGAGCAAGACGCTGACCGAGATCGCTGAGCTGTTGAAGAACGCCAACAAAAAGGTGCAACTGATCTACGCCTTCAACGGCACGGGCAAGACGCGTCTGTCGCGCGAGTTCAAGCAGTTGGTCACACCCAAGGGCGAGGAGGCGGCTGATCCACCAGCGTTGTCGCGCAGCAAAATCCTATACTTCAACGCCTTTACCGAAGACTTGTTCTATTGGGATAACGACTTGGCGCTGGATGCGCAGCCCAGACTGCGGATCCAGCCCAACTCTTTCACGGACTGGCTGCTCGCGATACTCCGGGACCTAGGACAGGACGGCAATATCGTCCGATATTTCCAGCACTACACTAGTGACAAGCTGACCCCGCATTTCAGCGAGGACTATTCGGAGGTCACTTTTTCGCTTGAACGGGGGGATGACGAAAGCTCCGGAAACCTCAAGATATCCAAGGGCGAAGAGAGCAATTTCATCTGGAGCATCTTTTACACGCTACTTGATCAGGTCATTAGCACACGCAATGTGCCAGAGCCGGAAGACCGCGAAACGCGGGAGTTTGATCAGTTGGAGTATGTATTCATTGATGACCCGGTGAGCTCGCTGGATGAGAACCATCTCATTGAATTGGCGGTCAATTTGGCAGGGCTGATCAAGGCCAGTCCTGCCGACCTAAAGTTCGTCATCACCACCCACAGCCCGCTTTTCTACAACGTGCTACATAATGAGCTTGGCCTCAACAAGGGTGGCAAGAAAGAGGGTTGCTATTTATTGGGCCGTCTCGATGACGGCAGCTTTGATCTGTGCGTCAAGTACGGCGACTCCAACAAGAGTTTTTCTTACCATCTCCACTTGCGGCAGACCCTTGAGCAGGCGATTACCGCTGGCCAGGTACAGCGCTATCACTTCACCCTGCTGCGCAACCTCTACGAAAAAACCGCCAGTTTTCTGGGTTATCCGCAATGGTCGGCGCTTTTGCCTGACGACAAGCAGGCTTACCTGAACCGCATTATGCAATTCACCAGCCACAGCACGCTGTCCAATGAGAGCGTCACTGAGCCAACACCGCAGGAGAAGCAGACGGTCAAGTTGCTGCTGGACCATCTGGTGGCCAAATACGGGTATTGGCAACAGGAAGAGGCGCCGGGCGCCTGATCGCATGCAGAGATCTGTTGTCGTGACGTTGGAGAGGAACAGTGCATGAGCGAAATCACCCGCACCAGCGATTACCGACAGGCTCTGGCTACAATCAAGCAGCACATTCAACGCTCGCAGTAGGCTGGTGGGTTCAAGCCGAAGTACATTGGCAAGCTCAATTTCTACCTGTCCGCGGCAGGCGACCAGTTGCGTGCCGCAGACGACCAGCCGACCATTGGCCTGATCCTGTGCAAAGACTAGGACAAACTGGATGTGAAGTACGTGTTGCGTCATATCCACAAACCCATGGGCGTCAGCTCATTTATCACCAAGGACATTCCACTGGCCGTGCAGTCGCAATTGCCGACGGTGGAGGAAATTGGACGCGAACTCGCACAGGGAAATGGGGAGCCCCCAAGCAATGAATGACTACAAGACCATCGCCGAGTCCAGCACCTTTATCGTGCTCGACAGGTACGCCACCGAGTGGAAAGTTGCCGAAAGCTACCAGAGTGAAGGCGATCTGGAACGCGAGTTCGTCCAGGATCTGGTCAATCAGGGCTATGAGCACCCCACCGGGCTGAAGACGATGCCGGCGCTGCTGGCCAATGTGCGCACGCAGTTGCAGGCGTTGAACAGCGTCGATTTTTCCGACGGTGAGTGGGTGCGCTTCGTGGAAAGCTGGCTGGACAAGCCTAGCGACAGCATCGTCGACAAGACCCGTAAGGTTCACGACGATCATGTGCACGACTTCGTGTTCGATGACGGGCGCATCCAGAATATCTATTTGATGGACAAGCAGAACCTGGCCCGCAATAAGGTGCAGGTCATCAAGCAGTTCGAGCAGGCGGGCAGTCATGCCAACCGCTACGACGTGACGATTCTGGTTAACGGCCTGCCACTGGTGCAGGTAGAGCTGAAGAAGCGTGGCGTGGCGATCCGCGAAGCTTTCAATCAGGTGCACCGCTACAGCAAGGAGAGCTTCAACACCGAGCATTCGCTGTTCAGGTATCTGCAGCTGTTCGTGATATCCAATGGCACCGATACGCGCTACTTCGCCAACACCACGCAGCGCAACAAGCATAGTTTCGACTTCACCATGAATTGGGCGCAGGCCGACAACAGTCCGATCAAGGATCTGAAAGACTTCACCGCGACCTTCTTCCAGAAGCGCACCCTGCTCGATGTACTGCTCACCTATTCGGTGTTCGACGTCAGCAACACCCTTCTGGTGATGCGCCCCTACCAGATTGCCGCCACCGAGCGCATCCTATGGAAGATCCGCAGTGCCTGGCAGGCCAAGCGTTGGAACAGCACCGAGGGTGGCGGTTATATTTGGCACACTACCGGCTCGGGCAAGACGCTGACCAGCTTCAAGGCTGCGCGCCTGGTCACCGAGCTGGAGTTTATCGATAAAGTGTTCTTCGTGGTGGATCGCAAGGATCTGGATTACCAGACCATGAAGGAGTACCAGCGTTTTTCACCCGACAGCGTCAACGGCTCGGAGAGCACCGCTGGCCTCAAGCGCAATCTGGATAAGGACGACAACAAGATTATCGTCACCACCATCCAGAAGCTCAACAATCTGATGAAGACCGAAGGCGACCTGCCGGTGTTCCACCAGCAGGTGGTGTTCATCTTCGACGAGTGCCATCGCAGCCAGTTTGGCGAGGCGCAGAAGAATCTGAAGAAGAAGTTCAAGCGCTTCTATCAGTTCGGTTTCACCGGCACGCCGATCTTCCCAAAAAATGCGCTGGGCGCCGATACAACCGCCAGCGTGTTCGGCCGCGAGCTGCATTCCTATGTAATCACCGATGCCATCCGTGACGAGAAAGTGCTCAAGTTCAAGGTGGACTACAACGATGTCCGTCCACAGTTCAAGGCTCTGGAAACCGAACAGGACGAGAAGAAGCTCAGCGCCGCGGAGAACCGCCAGGCTTTGCTCCACCCAACGCGCATCCGAGAAATTTCGCAGTACCTGCTCACGCATTTTCGCCAGAAGACCCATCGTTTAAAGGGAGCAAACAAGGGCTTCAATGCCATGTTCGCGGTGAGCAGCGTCGATGCCGCCAAGTCTTACTACGAGACGCTGCAGAAGCTGCAGGAAGTCAGCGACAAGCCTCTGCGCATCGCTACCATCTTCTCCTTCGCCCCCAATGAAGAACAGGACGCCATTGGCGACATCGTCGATGAGAGCTTCGAAGTGTCGGCGATGGATAGCACCGCTAAAGAGTTCCTGAGCGCGTCGATTGCTGATTACAACGCGCTGTTCAAAAGCAATTTCGGCGTGGACAACAAGGGCTTCCAGAACTACTACCGCGACCTGGCCAAGCGCGTGAAGGATCAGGACATCGACCTGCTGATTGTGGTCGGCATGTTCCTGACCGGCTTCGATGCGCCTACGTTGAACACGCTGTTCATCGACAAAAACCTGCGCTATCACGGCCTGATCCAGGCCTATTCACGCACCAACCGCATTTTCGATGCCACTAAGACTTTCGGCAATATCGTCACCTTTCGCGATCTGGAGCAGGCTACGGTCGACGCCATCACACTGTTCGGCGACAAGAACACGCGCAACGTGGTCCTGGAAAAAAGTTACAAGGAGTATATGGAGGGCTTCACCGACACGCTGACCGGTGAGGCGCGGCGTGGCTTCATAGATGTGGTTAGTGAGCTGGAGCAACGTTTTCCCGACCCGGCCAACATCATCAAGGAATCGGAGAAGAAAGACTTCGCCAAGTTGTTCGGCGAGTACCTACGTGTGGAAAATGTGCTGCAGAACTACGACGAGTTTACCGCGTTGAAGGAGCTGCAAACGGTCGATATCAGCGACCCGCCGGCCGTGGAAGCATTCAAGCTAGAACACCACCTGGATGACGAGAAGCTAGCCGAGCTGCAGTCCATCCGCGTGCTTGCCGAGCGCAAGGTCCAGGACTATCGCTCCACCTACAATGACATCCGCGATTGGCTGAGGCGTGAGAAAGCGGGTAACGAAGTAAGCGAGTCCACTATCGACTGGGACGATGTGGTGTTCGAGGTGGACCTGCTCAAGTCCCAGGAAATCAACCTGGATTACATCCTCGAGCTGATCTTCGAGAAGCACAAGAAGGTCAAGGACAAGGCGGCACTGGTCGAGGAGATGCGCCGGGTGATTCGCGCCAGCCTGGGCAATCGCGCCAAAGAAAGCCTGGTGGTGGACTTCATCAACCAGACCGATCTGGATCGGATTGATAACAAGGCTAGCGTGATTGATGCTTTTTTCACTTTCGCCCAATCAGAACAGCGGCGCGAGGCCCAAGAGCTGATCAGCGATGAGGAACTGAATGAAGTGGCGGCTAAACGCTACATCGCCACTTCACTAAAACGGGAGTTTGCTAGCGATAATGGAACTGAGCTCAGTTACGTTTTGCCTAAGATGAGTCCACTTAATCCGGCTTATTTGGCAAAAAAACAAAGTGTCTTTCACAAAGTTGCTATGTTTGTAGATAAGTTCAAGGGTGTTGGAGGGCAAATTTAAAGGGCGGCCTATAAGCGTGAGGACATAATCCTTGGACGCGGGTTTGTGGAATACCGTCTGGAATACCCGAATGGCTGGAACTCAAAAACTCTCAAAAGATCGCAAAAGCGCTGGAAGCCGCGTATTTTCTGGGTTTTAGGCACAAAAAAAGACGTCCGTGGACGTCTTTTTTTGATCATTTGGTGGAGCCGGGGGGATTTGAACCCCCGTCCGCCAGTACTCCGCTGTCGGTACTACATGCGTAGCCGTGTCTATTAAGTTAACCCTCAGCGACCCGACGGGCAGGGTGCTTTGGGCGAGTTGTGTAAGTTTTAGCCGCTTCGTCCACAACGTACTGCACGGCGATTCTGTTCTATATGACAATCATTTTGGGTTTACAGACATCCCCTGATGATTGCTGAGCCCGAAGGCATCAGGAGTGCATGTCAGCTGCAATTAAGCAGCGAGAGCAGCACCGTATTGGTCGTCATTGGCAACTATAAGAAGTTGCAACAGTGGATTTACGAGTTCTGTTACCAACTCGGCATGCACCTAAAGTTTCGCAACCGGCGTCGAATCCTAAACGGCCCCGTGCTTGTAACTCGTTGTTTCATAGTGAGTGACAAGCTCGTGCAGTGTACGCCAAACGGTCACAGAAGGCCAACCCGAAGGTTGACCTTGAGCGGCAGCGTGCTTATTGGTTGCCACCTTTGTCGCTGTTCTGCAGGTCTTGCAGGGCTTTGGAGGTGATCTCGATGCACTTCTTGTCATCACCGGCTGCATGGGCTGCCTTGGCCTGGGAGACGGCGGTGTCGATTTCGCCGCTTTTACCGGAGGTGTCGGTGGCCAGCAGGGCTTTACCGTTGTTGATTTTGTCGAGGTTGATTTTGCACAGGTCAGGTTCACCGGCCGCGAAAACAGGGGAGGCCAGCATCGCCGCAGTGATGAACAGGCCAGCAAGAGCAGTGCGCTTCATCGGTAATCTCCTTGTACACATAAGGCTCGATGCTGCTCCGAGGTCGGGGCAGCCAGCGAAGTCGTTGATGGCCTCCATCGCGAAGACCTATGCAGATGACTGCGCCGGCGCGCCGGGGTTCTGTTTTTTTGCAGATTTAATCTGCGCGGGCCTGGGTGACACGGTCCACGAGGTACACCAGCCCGTGGTAATCGATACCGCCATGCTGGCTCAGGCCGATTTCGCAGGTGCGGCTGGTGGAAATCCCTTCGCTGCAATGTTGCACCGCATCCTTGAGCGTTCGCAGTGAGTGGGCGTTGAGCTCCGGCGTGGTGAAGCCTTTGTCGCCGGCGAAGCCGCAGCAGTGGATGCCTTCCGGGATCACCACGGTTTTGGAGCAGCGTCGTGCCAGATCGATCAACGCCTGGCTTTCGCCCAGGTGTTGGGTACTGCACGTGACGTGCACGGCGATGGGCGCTTCCTGTGGGGTGAAGTCGAGTCGGTCCATCAGATGGGTGCGGATGAAGCGCACCGGGTCGTAGAGATCCAGGCGTGTTTCCCCGAGGTCCTGCATCAGTCGCAGTGTGCACGGGCTGGTGTCGCAGTAGATCGGGTCGAGGCCGCCACGACTGGCGTGGAGCAGGGCGCCGATCATCTCCTGGCGTTTGTGTTCGGCCTGTTCGGCGTAGCCCTTGGAAGCGAACGGCTGGCCGCAGCACAGGTTGTCCTGGTTGTCGGGGAATACGACTTGATAGCCGGCTTTTTCCAGCAGGCCGCGGGTCTTGTCGTACAGCGACATCTGCTCTTTATCACCGGCTGCGGGGCCCATGGCGCGTGAGACGCAAGCCGCCAGGTAAACCACGCGCGGTCGCTCGTCAGTGACGGGCGGGCTGAAGCGTATGGCTTTTTCCGGCTGCGGCATGGCGTTGGTCCATTGCGGGATCTGCCCTTTGGACAGCCGGGTGATGTTCGCCGAGAGTTTTGCAAGGCGCGGTGCGCCCAGCAGCATGCGCGCGCCATTGGCGACGTGCAGTGTGAAGCGCGCACCTTGCAGGGCTGTAGCGAAATGGCTGGCCAACCACTCGGCCGTTTTCGTACGGTCGGCGTCGCGAGCACGCAGCTTTTTCACCAAGTCACCGGTATTGATGCCGACAGGGCAGCGTTGGGCGCATAACCCGGTAGCGGCGCAGGTATCGATGCCTTGATAGTGGTACGCGGCTTCCAGTTCAGTGGTGTCGATGCCCGCGCGCCGTTTGGCCTGGATGTCGCGCCAGATCACGATACGTTGGCGCGGGCTCAGGGTCAGTCCCTTCGAGGGGCAGACCGGCTCGCAGAAACCGCACTCGATGCACTTATCCACAAGCTCATCGGCTGCGGGCAAGGGCTTGAGGTGTTTGAGGTGGACTTGCGGATCTTCGCTGAGCACCACGTCCGGGTTGAGAATGCCGTTAGGGTCGAGCAGGCGTTTAAGCTGCCACATCAGTTGATAGGCGTCGCTGCCCCATTCCAGCTCGACGAAGGGCGCCATATTGCGGCCGGTGCCGTGTTCGGCTTTCAGCGAGCCGCCGAATTCCACCGCCACCAGTTGCGCTACGTCGTCCATGAACGCTTGGTAGCGTGTGACTTCTTCGCTGCTGTTGAAGCCTTGGGTGAACACAAAGTGCAGATTGCCTTCCAGGGCGTGTCCGAAAAGGATCGCTTCGTCGTAGTGATGTTTGTCGAACAGTTCGATCAGGCGGTTGACGCCGATGGCCAGTTGTTCGACCGGGAAGGTCACGTCTTCAATGATCACCGTGGTGCCGGTTTTACGCACGGCGCCAACGGCAGGGAAGGTGTCTTTGCGGATGGCCCATAAACGGGCGTTTTCCACTGGGTCTTCGGTGAAATCGACCTGTTTTTCCACAAGGTAAGGCGCCAGGGAGGCCATGATCAGCGTGAGCTGTTCGTGCAGCAGTGACGGCGACGCCGCGCGGGATTCAATCAGCAGCGCGCAGGCGTTTTCAGACAGGTGCTGTACGAAGGCCGGCATGCCCGGTTTGTTCTGTACCGAGCGCAGGCTGCGCCGGTCGAGCAACTCGACCGCCGAAACCGGTTGGGTTTTCAGTACCGTCACTGCGTTGCAGCAAGTTTCGACGTCCGGGAAGACGATCAGCGCCGACGCCTTGTTCGGGTGATCAATCACCGTGTCGTACGTCACCGCGCTGATAAAGCCCAACGTGCCCTCGGAACCCACCAGCAGGTGGCTGAGAATATCCAGGGGCTCGTCAAAATCTACCAGGGCATTGAGTGACAGGCCGGTGGTATTTTTCAGACGGTATTTGTGGCGGATCTTTGCTGCCAGTTGGGTGTTTGCGCGCGTCTCGCGGCCCAATGTCGCCAAGCGCTCAAGCAGCGCGCCATGCTGTTGCCGAAAGGCGGTGACGCTGGCGGCGTCCTCGGTGTCCAGGCGGCTGCCGTCAGCCAGCACCAGGCGGATGCCCGCCAAGGTGTGATAAGTGTTTTGTGCCGTACCGCAGCACATGCCGCTGGCGTTGTTGGCAACGATGCCGCCGATTTTGCAGGCGTTGATCGACGCCGGGTCGGGACCGATCTTGCGCCCGAACGGCGCGAGCCAAGCGTTGGCCTGGGCGCCGATCACCCCAGGTTGCAGGCGGATCTGCGTGCCTTGCCCGCGAATCTCGCGGCCGTTCCAATTGTCGCCCAGCACAATCAGCACAGAGTCAGTGATGGCTTGGCCGGACAAACTGGTGCCTGCTGCGCGGAAGGTCACGTGCACGTGGTCGCGTTGGGCCAGTTGGAGCAGTGCCACCACTTCGTCTTCCGACTCTACACGGATCACCAGTTGTGGGATCAGTCGGTAAAAGCTGGCGTCGGTGCCGAAGGCCAGGGTGGAAAGCGGGTCGTCGAAGCGTCGATCTTTCGGAATCAGCTGTGCGACGTCGCGCAGAAAAGCAGCAGGCAGGCTCATCGGTCCTCCAGAAATAGTTGACGCCGCAACCGTGGTCCGGCGTCGATGCTTACCCTATTACGTGCAGGTCTCTAGTGCACCAGCATACCGGTGAACCAGTAAGCCTGCGCCAGGGTGATCAACCCGACGATCGTGGCGAAAAACAGGCTGTGCTTGAGGGTGAAGCGGAACAGGTCGGATTCCTTGCCCACCAGGCCTGTAGCAGCGCAGGCCACGGCGATTGATTGCGGCGAAATCATCTTGCCGGTCACGCCGCCACTGGTGTTGGCTGCCACCAGCAGGGTGTCGTTGACGCCGATCTGGTGGGCGGTGGTGGCTTGCAGCGAGCTGAACAGGGCATTGGACGACGTGTCGGAGCCCGTCAGGAAAACGCCCAGCCAGCCGAGGAAAGGTGAGAAAAACGGGAAAGCAGCGCCCGTTGCCGCCAATACCAGCGCCATGGTCGACGACATACCGGAGTAGTTGGTGACGAAGGCGAATGCCAGCACCATGCCGATGGATAGAATCGGCCAGCGCAGTTCATAAAAGGTTTCTTTTAAAGTGGTCAGACCAGTTTTGATGTCGATTTTCAGCACCAGCATCGAGATCAGGGCAGAGAAGAAAATCGCGGTGCCGGTGGCTGAGATAGGGTCCAGTTTGAATACGGCTGGAATCGCGGTCGGGTTGGTGACGATCGGAGCGACTTTGATCACCATTTGATCCAGATGGGGAATCGCGAAGTTGAAGACCCAGCTGTACATCGAGCCGCCTGCGGCGAACATTGCCTTGAAGGGCTTGAGGGTCCAGATGGTGACCAATACGGTCAGGATCAGAAACGGCGACCACGCTTTGAAAATCTGTCCCAGGCTATAAGGCGAGGCGACTGTGCTGCGTGGCTGGCCGAAACCACCGGCGCTGGCGGTGATCGCTGTGTTGGACGTGACACCGGCAATCTGTGCGCCGGCGGTGCGTTTGGGTTGCCAGACCTTCAGGAACAGGGTCAGGGCGATCAGGCTGGCCAGGGCCGAGGTGATGTCCGGCAGCTCCGGGCCAATGAAGTTGGAGGTGAAATACTGGGTGACGGCAAAGCTTGCGCCCGCCACCAACGCCGCCGGCCAGGTTTCGCGAACGCCGCGCAGGCCGTCCATCATGAACACCAGCCAGAACGGCACGAACAGCGATAACAGGGGCAGTTGGCGGCCGGTCATGGCGCCGATCTTGAACGCATCGATACCGGTTACCTGGCCAGCGACGATGATCGGAATGCCCAGTGCACCGAATGCGACAGGCGCGGTGTTGGCGATCAGGCACAGGCCGGCAGCGTACAGCGGGTTGAAGCCCAGGCCGACCAGCAGCGCGGCGGTGATCGCTACAGGCGCACCGAAACCGGCAGCCCCTTCCAGGAAGGCGCCGAAGCAGAAACCGATCAGCAATACCTGCAGGCGCTGGTCGTCGGTAATCGACAGGACCGAGCTGCGGATAATTTCGAATTGGCCGCTTTTGACCGTCAGTTTGTAGAGGAACACGGCGGCAACGATGATCCACGCGATAGGCCACAGGCCATAGGCGAAACCGTAACCTGCGGCGGCGAACGCCATGTCTACCGGCATCTGAAACGCGAAGATTGCGACCAGTATCGACAGTGCCAGAGTAATGCTCCCGGCGACGTGACCTTTGAGGCGAAAAACGGCCAGGGCCAGGAAGAAGAATACGATGGGGATAACGGCCGCCAATGCGGAAAGGCCGAGGCTGCCGAGAGGGCTGTAGAGCTGTTGCCAGGTTTGCATATGGGGTGGCCCCTAATTGTTGTTGGTCAGGCACTATTCGAGCAGCTTGGATAATTGGTAAGACCAATTTACAAGCGCTGTTGGCTAGAGTAAAAGCCTGGATATGGGTGTGTCAATTTGCCGCTCGCGAAACTTTGGTCGTAGCGCGCTAGGCGAGGGGTTCTGGTTGGGTCAATCAAGGGGCTTCTGATAGGTGCTGCAAGCGCGGCGATAGGCCAGAATAGAGGCCCCGGCGAGTGGTCGGGATTGTGGGGAGTGAGTTATGGGGTTTGATCAGGTGCGTCAGCGCCGTTTGTCCGACGATATTGTCGAGCAGCTCGAGGGCATGATCCTTGAGGGCACGCTGAAGTCAGGCGAGCGCTTGCCGGCCGAGCGCGCTCTGGCGGAACAGTTCGGTGTGTCGCGCCCATCGTTGCGTGAGGCGATCCAGAAGCTGGCGGCCAAGGGGTTATTGGTCAGTCGCCAGGGCGGGGGTAACTATGTGGCGGAGTCTCTGGGGTCGACCTTCAGTGATCCTTTGCTGCATCTGCTGGAAAACAACCCTGAGGCGCAGCGTGATCTGCTGGAGTTTCGCCAGACGCTCGAAGCGTCCTGCGCCTATTACGCGGCGCTGCGCGCCACCGAGGTCGACCGTGAGCGGCTGACGGCGGCATTTGACGCTTTGCAGGATTGCTATACCCGGGCGGACGAGGTGAGCCGGTTGGAGGAGGGGGCGGCCGATGCGCGGTTTCATTTGGCGATTGCCGAGGCCAGCCATAATGCTGTGTTGTTGCACACCATTCGTGGGCTGTTCGACCTGCTCAAGCGCAACGTGGTGACCAACATTGGTGGCATGTACCAGCAACGCACGGAAACGCGCGACATGCTGATCAGCCAGCATCGGGACTTGTATCTGGCAATTATCGAGGGGCGGGCCGAGCAGGCGCGCGAAGTCTCAACACGTCACCTGCTGTATGTGCAGGAAGTGTTGGAGGAAGTGCGTCAGGAGGTTCAGCGCGTAGCGCGGGCGGAGCGGCGTAAAGGCATGTAGCCTGGGGTGAGTCACCCAGGCTACATCGTCGCAAGGGTTACTCTTCCTTGCCCTTGTTGCGTACGGCGCGATGCAACTCACGGTTGGAGTCGCGTTCGCGCTCGGTATCACGCTTGTCGTATTCCTTCTTGCCCTTGCCCAGCGCGATCTCGCACTTGACCAGGTGCTTGCTCCAATACCAGGACAAGCAGACACAGGCGTAGCCTTTCTGCTGTACGGCGGCTGCAAGTTTATCGATCTCGCGGGCATTGAGCAGCAGCTTGCGCGTGCGTACCGGGTCGGCAATCACGTGGGTGCTCGCGGTGGTCAGCGGGGTGATATGACTGCCGAGCAGCCATGCCTCGCCATCCTTGAGCAATACGTAGCTGTCGACCAGTTGCAGCTTGCTGGCTCGCAGACTTTTTACTTCCCAGCCGGCCAGGACCAGACCAGCCTCGAACCGATGTTCGATGAAGTAATCGTGTCGCGCCTTTTTATTTTGCGCGATGGTCCCTGTGGGGTGTTTCTTTTGTTTAGCCATAGGGGCGGCATTATAGGGAGTTGCGAGGCTGTCGGCTACGGTCAACCTGCGTGCTTGAGCGTGTTCGACGAATCCCGGACAATACGGGCAGTTCTTTGATTTTTTTCTCTCGCGGATCGGGCTGTTCTTTTCGCGATGTTTGCCTCAGCAGTGGAAATAACGCTCACATGACGACGCATATTCAACGTTCGGCCCTGCTGCCCTATCCGGCGCAGGCGCTCTATGACCTGGTCAACGACGTGGCGCGTTACCCGGAATTCCTGCCGTGGTGTTCTACTGCTGAGGTGCTGGAGAGCACTGACGAGCATATGGTTGCCAGTGTTGGCGTGGCCAAGGGGGGGCTCAGCCAGCACTTTGTGACGCGCAATGTGCTGGTACCCGGGAAGTCCATCGAAATGAACCTGCAGGAAGGCCCGTTCACGCAATTGCACGGGGTGTGGGTATTCAAGGCACTGACCGACAAAGCCTGCAAAATCAGCCTGGACCTGTCCTTTGATTACGCAGGCCCGGTTGTGCGGGCGACCTTGGGCCCTCTATTCAATCAGGCCGCCAATACATTAGTGGATGCATTTTGCCAGCGAGCCAAACAACTGCATGGTTGAGATTGAAGTGGTGTATGCCGCCATGGATCGCCAGGTTTTATTGGCGGTTACAGTGCCGGAGGGCACGAGCTTAAGGGCTGCGGTGCAGGCATCGGGAATTACGGCGCAATTTCCGGAGGTGGAGTTGGCTGAGCGTCCTCTGGGGATTTTCGGCAAGGTGGTCGAAAAGCCGGATGAACGCACCGTGAGTGCGGGGGATCGCATCGAGATCTACCGACCTTTGCTGGCAGACCCTAAAGAGGTGCGTAGACTGCGCGCGGCCAAGGCTGCGATGGCCAGGCAGCAGGGCTCATAAATTTACACACAACAAAAAGCCCGGCATGCCGGGCTTTTTGTTGTGTGGCGTAAAGTTACTGCGGGCTGGCGTCCAGTGGTTCTGGGGTCGGGACCGGGACGGTCTTCACGCCGTCGACGTCCTTCTGGATCTGGTCCAGCAAGGAGCCTGGCTTGGCCGGCACCTCGGATTTCGGCTTCTCGGCTTCTTGTGCAGGTGCGGTTACATTCGTACCGTTGTCCTTGCCGAGCAGGGCATCATCACGGCTTACGCCGGGCTTGAAGTCACCCGACAGGCTGACAAGCTGGTCGTTGCCATTAAAAATGACGCTGACGCGCTCCTGCTGGCGTTCACCGCCACCGGGCTGGATGCTGTAGAGATAATCCCAGCGATCGGCATGGAAAGTGTCAGTCAGCAGGGGATTGCCCATGATAAACCGTACTTGCCGTCGGGTCATTCCCGGGCGTAACTGGTCTATCATGTCCTGCGTGACGACATTGCCCTGTTGGATGTCGATTTTGTAAACCCCGGGGAATGAACAACCGGCGAGTGCGAGCAGTCCCACAAAGGTGAAACTGGTTAGCAAGAGCTTGGTGTTTTGCATCGGTGGGCGACTTCCACTATCTTGGCTGGGACAACGTTAAACGCCGATCATACCCGTATTAAGAGAAGCTGCGAAGCAGCATCCGCGAGAAAGCTAACCATGGTTGAAAATAGCGAACTACGCAAAGTCGGTCTCAAAGTGACTCTGCCACGAGTCAAAATTCTACAAATGCTCGATTCTGCTGAGCAGCGTCACATGAGTGCCGAAGATGTCTACAAGGCGCTGATGGAGTCCAACGAGGACGTTGGCCTGGCCACGGTTTATCGTGTGCTGACCCAGTTTGAAGCCGCGGGGCTGGTGGTTCGTCATAATTTCGACGGCGGTCATGCGGTGTTTGAATTGGCCGACGGTGGCCATCATGACCACATGGTTGACCTGGATACCAATGAGGTTATCGAGTTCACCAGCCCCGAGATCGAAGCTTTGCAGCATAAGGTCGCTGAAGAGCATGGATTCGATTTGGTTGACCACAATCTGGTTTTGTACATCCGCAAGAAAAAGTAAAAAGCGACGCAGATTCACTCTGCGTAACGACCGAAGGCGACCTCAGGGTCGCCTTCGCGTTTTATAAAGAGAAAGACTTGGTTAAGCCTTTGCGGCTACCACCATTTTCTTTGCGTGGGCCAAAGACTCTTTGGTCAAATCTATGCCCCCCAGCATGCGTGCCACTTCCTCCACGCGTTCCGATTTGTTCAGCTTGGACACCGCCGTATGCGTTGCATCACTGCCGCGCACTTTGTGCACGAATAGGTGCTGGTGCCCTTGAGCGGCCACTTGCGGCAAGTGCGTCACCGTAAGCACCTGGCCGCGATCTCCCAAACGTCGCAATAATTGGCCAACAATCTCTGCAGTCGGCCCGCCGATCCCCACATCCACTTCGTCGAACACCAAGGTGGGTACGCGTGAGGTCTGGGCCGTTATCACCTGTATGGCAAGGCTGATACGCGACAGCTCGCCGCCGGAAGCGACCTTGGCCAGGGCCTTGAGCGGTTGTCCCGGGTTGGCGCTGACCAGCAGCTCCACCTGCTCCAGGCCATGGGGTTGCAGTTCATGGCTGGTGTTCGTGTGCAATTCGATGGTAAAGCGGCCGCCAGGCATGCCCAGGCGCTGGATTTCCTGCTCTACCGCGCTGGCCAGCCCAGTGGCAGCTTGATGGCGCAGGTCACTCAGTTCTCGCGCTTTCTCATGGTAATGACGGGCAAATGAAGCGAGTTCTTCACCGAGGCGTTCGATGGACTCGTCGTTTGCGTTCAGGGTTTCGATCTCATCCAGCAATTTCTGCTGCATTGCCGCGACTTCAGTGGGTTGGATTCGGTGTTTGCGTGCCAGCGTATAAATGGTGTCCAGGCGTTCTTCTATTTCCTGGAGACGAGCAGGGTCGGCATCAAAGTGATCCAGGAAGCGGTTCAGTTCACCCACAGCTTCCTCGACCTGGATTTGTGCGCTGGTCAGTAGCGTGGTGGCTTCGCTCAATGAGCCGGATGCGCTGTTTACGCTGGACAGGCGATTGAGGCTGGCCGTGAGTGCATTGAGCACATTGCCGGAATCACTCTCGCTGCATTGCTCCACTACCTGGCGGCAGATACCCAGCAGGGTTTCTGCATTGGTGAGGTTCTTGTGTTCCTGTTCCAGTTGTTCCAGCTCTGTCTCGCCCAGGCCCAGGCTTTCCAGTTCTTCAAGTTGATAGCTGAGCAACTGGTGGCGAGCACGCTGTTCGTCGCCTGAGTTGGACAGGCTCTCCAGCTCCTGGCGGGTCTGGCGCCAACGTTGGGCGGCCAGTTGCACTTGGCGGGCCAGGTCGGTAGCGCCGGCGTATTCATCCAGCAAGCGACGGTGGGTGTCGGTTTTCAGCAGGGATTGATGTTCGTGCTGGCTGTGGATATCGATCAGCAGTTCGCCCAGGGCTTTCAAGTCACCAAGGGGGCAGGGTGTGCCATTGATATAGCCGCGTGAGCGCCCTTCGGCAGTGATGACTCGGCGCAGGATGCACGGGCCTTCATTATTGAGGTCGCGCTCAGTCAGCCAGGCTTCGGCTTCGGGGATGTCCGCCAGATCAAAGGTGGCCAGGATATCGGCCTTTTCCGCACCGGGACGGACTACGCCACTGTCGGCACGGTCGCCCAGGGTCAGGCCCAGGGCGTCGAGCATGATGGACTTGCCGGCGCCGGTTTCGCCTGTGATTACGCTCATCCCGCGATCCAGTTCAAGATCAAGGTGTTCAACAATGGCGTAGTTATGTACGGACAGGTGCACCAGCATGACGGCCGCTCCCAAGCTTTAGGTCTGGTTATTTATACAGTGTTTTGTTCGGGCCTGACAATCCTGGCGCTTAGCTCGATTTGCTTGGGAATTGTTGTTTTTTAGCGCAATGCGGAATGAGGGTGACGGAAATGATCCGAGTCTTTTGAAAGACTTTTGGTAACGCCTGCGCCCTTGAACCTGAAAATTGTGGCCCCATATACCGGAACAGAAGCGCGAGTTGAGTTCGCGCATGATTTTGAAAGGAGAAATCTATGGCTGACGAACAGACGCAGGATACGCAAACTCCAGACGCCAATTCGGCTGTCGGCGATGAGCTGGCAACTCGTGTACAAGTGCTTGAAGAGCAATTGGCCGCTGCGCAGGATCAGTCTTTGCGTGTTGCCGCCGATCTGCAGAACGTCCGCCGCCGTGCCGAGCAGGATGTAGAAAAGGCCCACAAATTCGCACTGGAAAAATTCGCGAGTGACTTGCTGCCGATTATCGACAGCCTGGAGCGTGGTCTCGAGTTGTCCAACCCTGACGACGAAAACATCCGTCCGATGCGCGAAGGGATCGAGCTGACCCTGAAAATGTTCCAGGACACCCTGAAGCGTTATCAGTTGGAAGCTGTGGATCCGCAGGGCGGCGAGCCGTTCAACGCTGAGCATCACCAGGCCATGGCCATGCAGGAGAGCCATGACCTTGAGCCTAACAGTGTGTTGAAAGTATTCCAGAAGGGTTACCTGCTCAACGGTCGCTTGCTTCGCCCGGCAATGGTGGTGGTGAGCAAGGCTCCCGCACCGGTTTCACCTTCTATTGATGAGCAGGCTTGAAATCAGTCGTAACGGCCCCATCTATAAGTCAAGCGTTTAAGTGCTACCGCAGTTAGCCACCACTGCTGCGGCATCCAAATTCAAGTTTCTGGAGAGTAAATCATGGGCAAAATTATCGGTATCGACCTGGGGACCACCAACTCCTGCGTCTCCGTGCTGGAAAACGGCGTTGCAAAAGTTATTGAAAACGCCGAAGGCGCGCGTACCACGCCGTCGATCATTGCTTA
This sequence comes from Pseudomonas sp. MWU13-2517, assembly GCF_023242545.1. Taxonomy (NCBI): domain Bacteria; kingdom Pseudomonadati; phylum Pseudomonadota; class Gammaproteobacteria; order Pseudomonadales; family Pseudomonadaceae; genus Pseudomonas; species Pseudomonas sp. MWU13-2517. Next base: position 48,704 of record NZ_JALMFA010000021.1, read on the forward strand.
CGCCAACGACGGTGAAATCCTTGTTGGTCAGTCGGCCAAGCGTCAGGCTGTAACTAACCCGCATAACACGCTGTATGCGGTAAAGCGTCTGATCGGTCGTAAGTTCGACGAAGAAGTCGTGCAGAAAGACATCAAGATGGTGCCTTACAAAATCGCCAAGGCCGACAACGGTGACGCCTGGGTTGAAGTAAATGGCAACAAGATGTCTGCACCGCAGATTTCGGCTGAAGTCTTGAAAAAGATGAAGAAAACCGCCGAAGACTACCTGGGCGAAACCGTCACCGAAGCGGTGATCACCGTTCCGGCCTACTTCAACGACAGCCAGCGCCAGGCAACCAAAGACGCAGGCCGCATCGCGGGCCTGGACGTAAAACGTATCATCAACGAACCAACTGCAGCCGCTCTGGCTTACGGTATGGACAAGGCCAAGGGCGACCACACTGTGATCGTTTATGACCTGGGTGGCGGTACCTTCGACGTTTCCGTGATCGAGATCGCTGAAGTTGACGGCGAGCACCAGTTCGAAGTGTTGGCCACCAACGGTGACACCTTCCTGGGTGGTGAAGACTTTGACATTCGTCTGATCGACTACCTCGTTGACGAATTCAAGAAAGAAAGCGGCATGAACCTCAAGGGCGACCCGCTGGCCATGCAGCGCCTGAAAGAAGCTGCTGAAAAGGCCAAGATCGAGCTGTCCTCGAGCATGTCGACCGACGTGAACCTGCCGTACATCACTGCAGATGCCACCGGTCCTAAGCACTTGAACGTGAAAATCTCGCGCGCCAAATTGGAAGCGCTGGTTGAAGACCTGGTTCAACGCACCATCGAGCCTTGCCGCATCGCACTGAAAGACGCAGGTATCGACGTTGGTTCCATCAACGACGTGATCCTGGTTGGCGGTCAGACCCGTATGCCACTAGTTCAGCAGAAAGTAACCGAGTTCTTCGGCAAGGAAGCACGTAAAGACGTGAACCCGGACGAAGCGGTTGCCATGGGTGCTGCCATCCAGGGCGCGGTCCTGGCCGGTGACGTGAAAGACGTACTGTTGCTGGACGTCAGCCCGCTGACCCTGGGTATTGAAACCATGGGCGGCGTGATGACTGCGCTGATCGAGAAAAACACCACGATTCCTACCAAGAAATCGCAGGTGTTCTCGACTGCCGACGACAACCAGGGCGCCGTGACTATTCACGTGCTGCAAGGTGAACGTAAGCAGGCTGCGCAGAACAAATCCCTGGGCAAGTTCGACCTGTCCGAGATTCCACCAGCACCACGTGGCGTGCCGCAAATCGAAGTGACCTTCGACATCGACGCCAACGGCATCCTGCACGTAGGCGCGAAAGACAAGGCGACCGGCAAAGAGCAGAAGATCACCATCAAGGCCAACTCCGGCCTGTCTGATGAAGAAATTCAACAGATGATTCGTGATGCCGAAGCCAACGCTGACGCGGATGCCAAGTTTGCCGAATTGGCCGGTGCCCGTAACCAAGGTGATGCCTTGGTTCACTCGACGCGCAAAATGGTCGCTGATGCTGGCGACAAGGTGACTGCCGAAGAGAAGGCCGCGATCGAAGCTGCCGTGGTTGCTCTGGAAGCCGCTGTCAAAGGCGACGACAAGGCTGCCATCGAAGCCAAGGTTGAGGAGCTGTCGAAAGTCTCCGCGCCGGTTGCTCAGAAAATGTACGCTGAGCAAGGCCAGCCGGCAGACGGCGCTGCGCAGCATGCAGAGCCTGAAGCCAAGCACGACGATGTTGTCGATGCCGAGTTCGAAGAAGTCAAAGACCAGAAGTAAGTTGGTCGCCCGGTTGACCGCTATCAAGCGGTGACTGGTAGGATGTCGCCGCGCGGGAGCTTGCTCCCGCGTTGGTGTGTCTGGGGTATGCGAATTTTTACAGTATGCGACAGCGTTCGGATACTGGCGGTGTGATCGGGAATGCTCCTGCTTTCCGAGCAGTAAATACCGCGCTTTTGGCCGGGACTCCGGCTAAAAAGCAGTAATGACCAGGATCGTTGAATTGACGTGAGTTGGGTCCGGGCCTGTATTGGGGCTCAACGAGTTTGGCAAGGCTCAGGAGGGTCCGGCTGAACGTCCTTAAGAGTGCAAAGACTTATGGCAAAGCGTGACTATTACGAAGTATTGGGTGTGGAGCGCGGCTCCAGCGAGGCGGACCTGAAGAAGGCTTACCGTCGTCTGGCGATGAAGCATCACCCTGACCGTAATCCGGATAGCAAAGAATCCGAAGAACTGTTCAAAGAGGCTAACGAAGCCTACGAATGTCTATCTGACCCTAACAAGCGTGCGGCCTACGACCAGTATGGCCATGCCGGTGTCGACCCGAGCATGGGCGGTGGTGGTGGCGGTTTTGGTGGTCAGAACTTCTCCGATATCTTCGGCGATGTCTTCAGTGACTTCTTTGGCGGCGGCCGTGGTGGTCAGCGTGGTGGCGCCCAGCGCGGCAGCGACCTGCGCTACACCCTGGAACTGAACCTGGAAGAAGCCGTGCGCGGCACCAGCGTCAATATCCGTGTGCCGACGCTGGTCAATTGCAAGCCGTGCGATGGCTCCGGTGCCAAGAAGGGCTCCTCGCCGATCACTTGCCCGACCTGTGGTGGTATTGGCCAGGTCCGCATGCAGCAAGGTTTCTTCTCGGTGCAGCAGACCTGCCCGCGCTGCCATGGCCAGGGCAAGATCATTTCCGACCCATGCGACTCCTGCCACGGCGAAGGTCGTGTCGAAGAGTACAAAACCCTTTCGGTGAAAGTACCGGCGGGTGTGGATACCGGTGATCGTATTCGTCTGTCGGGCGAAGGCGAGGCGGGTACTCAGGGTGGCCCTACGGGTGACTTGTACGTGGTGATCAATGTGCGCGAGCACTCGATCTTCCAGCGCGATGGCAAGCACTTGTTCTGCGAGGTGCCGATCAGTTTTGTCGACGCGGCTTTGGGTGGCGAGCTCGAGATTCCTACGCTTGATGGGCGTGTGAAGCTCAAGATTCCTGAAGGTACGCAGACCGGCAAGCAGTTCCGTATCCGTGGCAAAGGCGTTGCGCCGGTGCGCGGCGGCGGTGCTGGTGACCTGATGTGCCGTGTGGCGGTGGAAACGCCGGTCAATCTCAATCGTCGTCAGCGTGAATTGCTGGAAGAGTTCCGCAGCTCGCTGGAAGGGGACGACTCCCATTCTCCGAAGACCACTGGCTTTTTCGATGGCGTGAAGCGCTTCTTCGGCGACCTGTAAGGAAGTGAGTATGCGACGTATAGCCGTAATGGGCGCTGCAGGGCGCATGGGCAAGACGCTGGTCGAGGCGGTGCAGCAACGCTCGCCGGCTTCCGGGTTGACCGCGGCAATCGTCCGTCCCGGCAGCACGCTGATCGGTGCGGATGCGGGTGAGCTGGCCTCGTTGGGGCGAATTGGCGTTTCGCTGTCCGGTAATCTGGAGCAGGTGGCTGATGAGTTCGACGTATTGATCGATTTCACGCTGCCGGACGTGATGCTGAAGAACCTGGCGTTCTGCCGCAAGGCCGGCAAGGCCATGGTGATCGGTACCACCGGCTTGAGTGCCGAGCAGAAGCAGTTGTTGGTGGAGGCGGGCAAGGATATTCCTATCGTTTTTGCTGCCAACTTCAGTGTGGGGGTGAACCTGTCGCTCAAGTTGCTGGATCTGGCGGCTCGCGTTCTGGGTGATGAGGCTGATATCGAGATTATCGAGACTCATCATCGCCACAAGATCGATGCGCCGTCCGGTACTGCGTTGCGTATGGGGGAGGCGATTGCCGATGCCCTGGGGCGTGACCTGTCGAAAGTCGCTGTGTACGGCCGCGAAGGCCATACCGGTGCGCGCGCGCATGACACCATTGGCTTTGCCACCGTTCGGGGTGGTGATGTGGTGGGGGATCACACCGTGTTGTTCGCTGCTGAAGGCGAGCGCCTGGAAATCACTCACAAGGCATCCAGTCGCATGACTTTTGCCAAGGGTGCAGTGCGTGCTGCGCTTTGGCTGGAAGGTCGCGAGCCTGGCCTTTACGACATGCGTGACGTGCTGGATCTGCACTAATCAGTAGCTAAAACGGGGCCTCACGCTTATGCTTTGGCTCCGTTTTTACCCGTTAGGCGACGTCCTGTCGCATTCCCCTGCCTTTAAGGCTCATTAGCGGTGGACCAAAAAAGCCTTTTTCTGTAAGCTACAGCTTTAGTGTGTCCACTAAAAGCGCGCAGAATAATTCAGTGAAGAAGCGGGGTGACGTGTCCATACGTCACTCCGCTTTTTTACAACCTGCGATCGCCCTTTCAGGCTTTATTTACGGGAGGTCTTCTTGACTAAGCCAGCCATACTCGCCCTTGCTGATGGCAGCATTTTTCGCGGCGAAGCCATTGGAGCCGACGGTCAGACCGTTGGAGAGGTGGTGTTCAACACCGCCATGACCGGCTATCAGGAAATCCTTACCGATCCTTCCTACGCCCAGCAGATCGTTACCCTGACCTATCCTCACATCGGCAACACGGGTACTACGCCGCAAGACGTCGAGTCGGATCGTGTCTGGTCGGCCGGCCTGGTGATTCGTGACCTGCCGCTGGTTGCGAGCAACTGGCGTAACACGATGTCGCTGTCCGATTACCTGAAAGCCAACAACGTTGTGGCGATCGCCGGGATCGATACGCGTCGCCTGACGCGCATCCTGCGTGAAAAAGGCTCGCAGAACGGCTGCATCATGGTCGGTGACAATATTTCCGAAGAGGCGGCGATTGCCGCAGCCCAAGGCTTCCCTGGCCTGAAAGGCATGGACCTGGCGAAAGTCGTCAGCGTCAAAGAGAAGTACGAGTGGCGCTCCACTGTCTGGGACTTGAAGACCGACAGCCACGAAACGATCGAAGCTGCTGATCTGCCGTATCACGTTGTGGCCTACGACTACGGCGTCAAGTACAACATCTTGCGCATGCTGGTTGAGCGCGGCTGCCGTGTGACCGTGGTCCCGGCACAAACCCCGGCCAGCGATGTGCTGGCTCTGCAACCGGACGGCGTGTTCCTGTCCAACGGCCCGGGCGATCCTGAGCCTTGCGACTACGCCATCCAGGCGATCAAGGAAGTGCTGGAGACCGAAATTCCGGTATTCGGTATCTGCCTCGGTCACCAGTTGCTGGCCCTGGCCTCTGGCGCCAAGACTCTGAAAATGGGTCACGGCCATCACGGCGCCAACCACCCTGTGCAAGACCTAGATACTGGCGTTGTCATGATTACCAGCCAGAACCACGGTTTTGCGGTAGATGAAGCAACCTTGCCGAGCAACGTCCGCGCTATTCACAAGTCGCTGTTCGACGGTTCCCTGCAGGGTATCGAGCGCACCGACAAGAGTGCGTTCAGCTTCCAGGGCCACCCTGAAGCGAGCCCGGGCCCGAACGACGTAGCGCCGCTGTTCGACCGTTTCATCAATGAGATGGCCAAGCGACGCTGACTGAGCGACCCGCGGGCGGCCCCAAACCCTGGTGGCCCCCGCAGGCTCTCCAAAGATTGTTCAAGACGGCTTGCCGACTGACCTGCGGATTTGAGTGACAAACCCATGCCAAAACGTACAGACATAAAAAGCATCCTGATTCTCGGCGCTGGCCCGATCGTGATCGGCCAGGCCTGCGAGTTCGACTACTCCGGCGCCCAGGCCTGTAAGGCACTGCGCGAAGAGGGCTACCGCGTCATCCTGGTGAACTCCAACCCGGCCACCATCATGACCGACCCGGCCATGGCCGACGCTACCTACATCGAACCGATCAAGTGGCAGACCGTTGCCAAGATCATCGAGAAAGAGCGTCCGGACGCGCTGCTGCCGACCATGGGCGGCCAGACCGCGCTGAACTGCGCCCTGGACCTGGAGCGCGAAGGCGTCCTGGAAAAATTCGGCGTAGAGATGATCGGCGCCAATGCCGACACCATCGACAAGGCTGAAGACCGTTCGCGTTTCGACAAGGCCATGAAGTCCATCGGCCTGGCCTGTCCGCGTTCCGGTATCGCTCACAGCATGGAAGAAGCCAACGCGGTCCTCGAGACCCTGGGCTTCCCGTGCATCATCCGTCCGTCCTTCACCATGGGCGGCACCGGTGGCGGTATCGCCTACAACCGTGAAGAGTTCGAAGAAATCTGCGCCCGTGGCCTGGACCTGTCGCCGACCAAAGAGCTGCTGATCGACGAATCCCTGATCGGCTGGAAAGAGTATGAGATGGAGGTTGTCCGCGATAAGAAGGACAACTGCATCATCGTCTGCTCCATCGAAAACTTCGACCCGATGGGCGTGCACACTGGTGACTCGATCACCGTGGCTCCGGCACAGACCCTAACTGACAAGGAATACCAGATCCTGCGTAATGCCTCCCTGGCAGTACTGCGCGAGATTGGTGTTGAAACCGGCGGTTCCAACGTTCAGTTCGGCATCTGCCCGAACACCGGCCGCATGGTCGTGATCGAAATGAACCCGCGCGTATCCCGCTCGTCGGCCCTGGCTTCGAAAGCTACCGGCTTCCCGATCGCCAAGGTCGCGGCCAAGCTGGCTGTGGGTTACACCCTGGATGAACTGTCGAATGACATCACCGGCGGCAAGACCCCGGCGTCCTTCGAGCCGTCCATCGACTACGTCGTGACCAAGCTGCCGCGTTTCGCCTTCGAGAAATTTGCCAAGGCCGATGCACGCCTGACCACTCAGATGAAGTCGGTGGGTGAAGTTATGGCCATTGGCCGTACTTTCCAGGAATCCCTGCAGAAAGCGCTGCGCGGTCTGGAAGTGGGTGTTTGCGGCCTGGATGAGAAGCTCGACCTGAGCAACCCCGAAAGCATGAGCGTGCTCAAGCGCGAACTGACCGTGCCGGGCGCCGAGCGTATCTGGTACGTGGCTGACGCTTTCCGCGCCGGCATGACCGTTGAAGACATCTTCGGCATGAACATGATTGACCCTTGGTTCCTGGTCCAGATTGAAGATCTGATCAAGGAAGAAGAGCGGGTCAAGACGTTGGGTCTGGCCAGCATCGACCGCGACATGATGTTCCGTCTCAAGCGTAAAGGCTTCTCCGACCAGCGTCTGGCCAAGCTGCTGGGCGTGACCGAGAAAAACCTGCGTACCCATCGCCACAAACTGGAGATCTTCCCGGTCTACAAGCGCGTTGATACGTGTGCTGCCGAATTCTCCACCGACACCGCCTACCTGTACTCCACCTATGAGGAAGAGTGCGAAGCCGCGCCGTCGGGCCGTGACAAGATTATGATTCTGGGTGGTGGCCCGAACCGTATCGGCCAGGGTATCGAGTTCGACTACTGCTGCGTGCACGCCGCCCTCGCGCTGCGCGAAGACGGGTACGAGACCATCATGGTCAACTGCAACCCGGAAACCGTTTCCACCGACTACGACACCTCCGATCGCCTGTACTTCGAGCCAGTGACCCTGGAAGACGTGCTGGAAATCGTCCGCGTCGAGAAGCCAAAAGGCGTGATCGTTCAGTACGGCGGCCAAACCCCGCTGAAGCTGGCGCGTGCCCTGGAAGCTGCCGGCGTGCCGATCATCGGTACCAGCCCTGACGCCATCGACCGTGCCGAAGACCGTGAGCGCTTCCAGCAAATGGTTGAGCGCCTGAACCTGCGTCAGCCACCAAACGCGACCGTGCGCAGTGAAGACGAAGCTATCCGTGCGGCCAGCAAGATCGGTTACCCGCTGGTGGTGCGCCCGTCCTACGTATTGGGCGGTCGTGCGATGGAAATCGTCTACGAAGAAGAAGAACTCAAGCGTTACCTGCGTGATGCGGTGAAAGTGTCCAACGACAGCCCGGTGCTGCTGGACCACTTCCTCAACTGCGCCATCGAAATGGACGTGGACGCTGTGTGTGACGGTACCGACGTAGTGATTGGCGCGATCATGCAGCACATCGAGCAGGCGGGCGTTCACTCCGGTGACTCCGCGTGTTCGCTGCCGCCGTACTCGCTGCCGGCACACATCCAGGACGAGATGCGCGAACAGGTCAAGAAAATGGCCCTGGAATTGGGTGTGGTCGGCCTGATGAACGTACAGTTGGCGCTGCAAGGTGAGGACATCTACGTTATTGAAGTCAACCCGCGTGCTTCGCGTACCGTACCGTTTGTATCCAAGTGCATCGGTGTGTCTCTGGCAATGATCGCTGCCCGCGTGATGGCCGGTAAGACCCTGAAGGAAATCGGCTTCACCAAGGAAATCATTCCGAACTTCTACAGCGTGAAAGAGGCGGTGTTCCCATTCGCCAAATTCCCTGGTGTGGACCCGATCCTGGGCCCAGAGATGAAGTCCACCGGTGAAGTGATGGGCGTGGGCGACACCTTCGGTGAAGCATTCGCCAAAGCTCAGATGGGCGCCAGCGAAGTGCTGCCGACCGGCGGTACTGCGTTTATCAGCGTGCGTGATGATGACAAGCCACTGGTTGCAGGCGTGGCCCGTGATCTGATCAACTTGGGTTTCGAAGTCGTGGCCACTGCCGGGACCGCCAAGCTGATCGAGGCTGCCGGCCTGAAAGTGCGTCGCGTGAACAAGGTGACGGAAGGTCGTCCGCACGTGGTCGACATGATCAAGAATGACGAAGTCACTCTGATCATCAACACCACCGAGGGTCGCCAGTCGATCGCGGATTCTTACTCCATTCGTCGTAACGCCTTGCAGCACAAGATCTACTGCACCACCACTATTGCTGCTGGCGAAGCTATCTGCGAAGCGCTCAAGTTCGGTCCGGAAAAGACCGTGCGTCGCTTGCAGGATCTACACGCAGGATTGAAGGCATGACCAAATACCCCATGACTGTCCAGGGTTTCAAGGCCCTGGAAGAGGAGCACGCCCACCTGACCAAGGTCGTCCGTCCGAAGCTCAGCCAGGACATCGGTACGGCCCGTGAGCTGGGTGATTTGAAGGAGAACGCCGAATACCACGCTGCTCGCGAGCAGCAGGGCATGGTCGAGGCGCGTATTCGCGACATCGAAGGCCGCCTGCAGAACTCGGTGGTCATTGATGTGACAACCATTCCGAAGACCGGCAAGGTGATTTTCGGTACGACGGTTGAAATCGCCAACGTTGAAACTGACGAAAGCGTGGTTTACCACATCGTTGGTGAAGATGAAGCTGACTTCAAGCTCGGCAAGATATCTGTAGGTTCCCCGCTGGCCCGCGCCTTGATTGCCAAGGAAGAGGGCGATGTGGTGAGCGTTAAAACGCCAGGCGGCGTAACCGAGTACGAGATTGTTGAAGTTCGTCACATCTGAAAGGCGGCGCCCGCTTCGTGCGGGCGCCATGCTTTGGCAGCTTGCCCAGATGCTTTGGGTGGGTGGCCTGTGGTTGTTTCACATTGGCGTGTTGCCGGTGCTGGGCCTGATCGGTCTGGCGCCGTTGCTGATCGATGAAATCGATGGATTGCTTAGTGCGTTGCTGGTGGGTTTTGCGGCGGCGTGCGTGACGCTCCAGGTGCTGGTGCTGATCAAGGCCGAAGGCTTGGGAAGTTTGTGGCAGGATATTCGCGGCCAACTGCTGTTGATGGCGCTGTATGCATGCGCAATGTTTTGCGTGGTGCATGTGTGGCTGCCGGAAGCGTTGCGCTGGCAGCTATTCAGTTATCTTGTGCTAGGGTTCTCCGGCTTGGTGCTGGTTTTGCAGCCCGCGCCAGGATGGAGTGGTAGGGCGTGCGAAGCACGCCCGTAACCCTTGTTACTTGAAGCGATGAACGTTCGACAGTTGCTTGTTGACGCTGAAATTCTTGCGATACAGCAGCGCCATCTTGCCGATGACCTGAACCAGGTCCGCTTTGCCAACCTTGCACAACTCAGCAATGGCGGCCAGGCGTGCTTCGCGATCAAGGATGTTGACCTTGATTTTGATCAGCTCATGATCGTTCAGTGCGCGTTCAAATTCGGCTAATACACCTTCAGTCAAACCGTTGTCTGCCACAATCAGAACTGGTTTCAGATGGTGGCCAATGGATTTGTACTGTTTCTTCTGCTCTTGAGTGAGCGGCATAATCTGACCCCTGCGTCTGATCTTGTAAAAAGCGGCGGCCAGTTTACCCGAGCGAGTCCGGGACCGCCCAGTTAATCACGACCCGTTTTATTTTCGAGGTGGCCCGTGGCCCGTTCCAAAACTAGCCTTAAGTGGCTGCAAGAGCATTTCAACGATCCTTACGTCAAGAAGGCGCAAAAGGATGGCTATCGTTCCCGTGCCAGCTATAAGTTGCTGGAGCTTCAGGACAAGGACAAATTGTTTCGTCCCGGCATGAGCGTCATCGACCTGGGCGCCGCTCCCGGCGGCTGGTCCCAGGTGGCCAGTCGGCTGATTGGTGGGCAAGGTCGGTTGATTGCGTCGGATATTCTTGAGATGGACAGTATCCCGGACGTGACCTTCGTACATGGCGACTTTACTCAGGATGCCGTACTGGCCGAGATCCTGGAGGCGGTGGGAAATTCGCAGGTAGACCTTGTGATTTCCGACATGGCCCCCAATATGAGTGGATTACCGGCTGTCGATATGCCACGAGCCATGTTCCTTTGCGAATTGGCATTGGATCTGGCGGGACGGGTATTGCGCCCGGGTGGTGATTTTCTGGTCAAGGTTTTCCAGGGTGAAGGCTTCGACGAGTATCACAAGAACATCCGCAAGCTATTCGACAAGGTGCAAATGCGCAAGCCAGACTCTTCCCGGGACCGGTCTCGCGAGCAATATCTGTTGGCGCGGGGGTTCCGCGGTATCGAAGGCGCCGCCAGCGATGAGCGTCTTTGAAGGTTTCAAGGGAGTCGATAGGTTTTTTTATATCGCTTTCGTCACGAAGCTTTACGAATATTGTGTAGTCAAAGTTTCACAAAGGGTTACAGACGGCGCCTGCCAGAGTTGTAGGTAATGTAGTAAGTTAGGCCGGTGAATATCATGCGAAGCGCGCGCCAGTAGCGGAGCTTGCTTCAGAGGGTAGTTAATTGAACGATATGGCAAAGAATCTGATCCTGTGGTTGATCATCGCGGCTGTCCTGGTGACGGTGATGAACAACTTCTCCAGCCCTAACGAGCCGCAGACCCTCAACTATTCCGACTTCATCCAGCAAGTTAAGGATGGCAAGGTCGAGCGCGTAGCGGTTGATGGCTACGTGATTACCGGCAAACGCAACGATGGTGACAGCTTCAAGACCATTCGTCCGGCCATTCAGGACAACGGTCTGATTGGCGATCTGGTGGATAATCACGTAGTGGTTGAAGGCAAGCAGCCTGAACAGCAGAGCATCTGGACTCAGCTCCTCGTAGCGAGCTTCCCGATCCTGGTGATCATCGCCGTATTCATGTTCTTCATGCGCCAGATGCAAGGTGGCGCGGGAGGCAAGGGCGGGCCGATGAGCTTCGGCAAGAGCAAGGCACGCCTGCTCTCCGAGGATCAAGTGAAGACCACATTGGCTGACGTTGCAGGTTGCGATGAAGCCAAGGAAGAAGTGGGTGAGCTGGTCGAGTTCCTGCGTGATCCGGGCAAGTTCCAGCGCCTGGGTGGCCGTATTCCTCGCGGCGTACTGATGGTAGGTCCTCCTGGTACTGGTAAAACCTTGCTCGCCAAGGCTATTGCCGGTGAGGCGAAGGTGCCGTTCTTTACCATTTCCGGTTCCGACTTTGTCGAAATGTTCGTCGGTGTCGGTGCCAGCCGTGTTCGCGATATGTTTGAACAGGCCAAGAAGCACGCGCCATGCATCATCTTTATCGACGAAATCGATGCTGTCGGTCGCCATCGTGGCGCTGGCATGGGCGGCGGTCATGATGAGCGTGAGCAGACGCTCAACCAGTTGCTGGTTGAGATGGACGGCTTTGAAATGAATGACGGCATCATTGTCATCGCTGCCACTAACCGTCCGGACGTACTCGACCCTGCGCTGTTGCGTCCGGGGCGTTTCGACCGTCAGGTTGTCGTCGGCCTGCCGGATATCCGTGGTCGCGAACAGATCCTTAAAGTGCACATGCGCAAGGTACCGATGGGCGATGACGTGGCTCCTGCGGTGATTGCCCGTGGTACTCCAGGCTTCTCGGGTGCTGACTTGGCCAACCTGGTGAACGAAGCCTCGTTGTTCGCTGCTCGTACTGGCAAGCGCATCGTCGAAATGAAAGAGTTCGAGTTGGCGAAAGACAAGATCATGATGGGCGCAGAGCGCAAATCAATGGTCATGTCCGAAAAAGAGAAGCAGAACACGGCTTATCACGAAGCGGGTCACGCCATTGTCGGTCGCGTTGTGCCTGAGCACGACCCGGTCTACAAAGTATCGATCATCCCTCGTGGCCGGGCGCTGGGTGTCACCATGTTCCTGCCGGAAGAGGATCGTTACAGTCTTTCCAAGCGTGCGTTGATCAGCCAGATCTGCTCGCTGTACGGTGGTCGGATTGCTGAAGAAATGACCCTTGGTTTCGATGGCGTAACCACCGGCGCCTCTAACGACATCATGCGTGCCAGCCAGATTGCGCGGAACATGGTCACCAAGTGGGGCTTGTCGGAAAAACTCGGTCCTTTGATGTATGCAGAGGAAGAGGGCGAAGTGTTCCTGGGGCGTGGCGGTGGTGGTCAGAATGCCAGCTTCTCCGGCGACACAGCCAAGCTGATCGACTCTGAAGTGCGCAGCATCATTGACCAGTGCTACGGCACTGCCAAGCAGATCCTGACCGACAATCGCGACAAGCTTGATGCGATGGCTGATGCGCTGATGAAGTATGAAACCATTGATGCCGACCAGATCGACGACATCATGGCGGGGCGTCCACCTCGTGAGCCTCGCGATTGGGAAGGTGGTTCGGGCACCTCGGGCACTCCGCCCGTGGTACAGAATGAACGCCCTGAAACCCCGATCGGCGGCCCTGCAGCTGACCATTAAGGTTTGAAATGACTTCTGCGTTGTCCTCCTCCACCCGGTTGCTTTGCGGCAACCGGGTTCTTGATTTGGCCCACACCCATGTGATGGGTATTCTTAATGTAACTCCCGACTCCTTTTCCGATGGCGGCCGCTTCAGCCAATTGGACGCTGCGTTGCGTCATGCCGAGGCAATGGTGGCCGCTGGCGCGACCCTGATTGATGTCGGCGGCGAGTCGACTCGGCCTGGTGCCCGTGTGGTTTCTCCGTTGGAGGAGCTGGAGCGGGTGGCCCCGGTCGTCGAACTCATTGCGCGCGAGCTGGATGTGATCATCTCGGTTGATACATCGACCCCGGCTGTCATGCGTGAAACGGCGCGTTTGGGGGCAGGGCTGATCAATGACGTACGATCTCTCAGGCGTGATGGCGCATTGGATGCGGCAGCGGCTACCGGTCTGCCGGTCTGCTTGATGCATATGCTGGGCGAGCCCGGCAATATGCAGGACTGTCCTCATTACGATGACTTGGTGGGTGAGGTCAGTGGGTTTCTTGCTGAGCGTATTGCTCAATGCGTCGCAGTGGGCATTGCCCCTGAGAAGGTTATCCTCGACCCCGGTTTTGGCTTTGCCAAAACATTGCAGCACAACTTGAGCCTGTTTAAGCACATGGAGTCCTTGCACGCGCTTGGCCGGCCTCTGTTGGTCGGTGTTTCGCGTAAAAGCATGATAGGGCTGGCTTTGAATCGCCCTGTGGGTGAGCGGCTTTATGGCGGTCTTGCGCTCGCGGCGCTCGCAGTGGCCAAGGGTGCGCGTATTTTGCGCGTGCATGATGTCGCAGAGACCGTCGACGTGGTGCGCATGATCGAAGCTGTAGAATCCGCTGAATAAGAATGATGGAGTACTTATGACTAAAAAATATTTTGGTACCGACGGCATTCGTGGCCGTGTCGGCGAATTCCCTATTACTCCAGACTTTATGCTGAAACTGGGTTGGGCGGCAGGTATGGCGTTCCGTAGCATGGGCGCGTGCCGCATCCTGGTCGGTAAAGACACCCGCATTTCGGGTTACATGTTTGAGTCTGCGCTGGAAGCCGGTTTATCCGCCGCAGGGGCTGATGTGATGTTGCTGGGGCCTATGCCGACGCCGGCGATCGCTTACCTGACGCGTACGTTTCACGCTGAAGCCGGTATCGTGATTAGCGCCTCGCACAATCCTCATGACGACAATGGCATCAAGTTTTTCTCGGGGCAGGGTACCAAGCTGCCAGACGAGATCGAGTTGATGATTGAGGAGCTTTTGGATGCGCCAATGACGGTGGTCGAGTCCGGTAAGCTGGGTAAGGTATCGCGTATCAACGACGCTTCTGGCCGTTACATCGAGTTTTGCAAGAGCAGCGTACCTAGCAGTACCAATTTTGCTGGGCTCAAGATCGTTGTGGACTGTGCCCATGGGGCCACCTACAAAGTGGCGCCAAGCGTGTTCAAGGAGTTGGGGGCTAATGTGACGGTGCTGTCGGCCCAGCCCAACGGCTTGAACATCAATGAAAACTGTGGATCCACCCATATGGGTCAACTGCAGGCCGCAGTCCTGGCGGAGCATGCTGATCTGGGTATCGCTTTTGACGGTGATGGCGACCGGGTTCTGATGGTGGATCACACGGGTGCCGTGGTCGACGGTGATGACCTGTTGTTCATAATTGCCCGTGACCTGCACGAGCGTAACAAGCTGCAAGGCGGTGTCGTCGGCACGCTGATGAGTAACCTTGGCCTGGAACTGGCCTTGGCTGATCTGGGTATTCCCTTCGTGCGTGCCAATGTGGGTGATCGTTATGTCATCGCTGAGTTGCTGGAGCGCAACTGGCAGGTGGGTGGCGAGAATTCCGGGCATGTTGTCTGCTTCCAGCACACCACCACGGGTGACGCGATTATTGCTGCCTTGCAGGTCTTGTTGTCGCTGCGCCGTCGTGACGAGAGCCTCGCTCAAGCGCGCCAGGCGCTGCGCAAGTGCCCGCAGGTTCTGCTCAATGTGCGTTTTGCCGGTGGTGAAAATCCAATCGAACATCCAGCCGTCAAGGAGGCTTGCGAGCGCGTAACCCTGGCAATGTCGGGGCGTGGGCGTGTGCTGCTGCGTAAGTCCGGCACAGAGCCTCTGGTGCGCGTTATGGTCGAAGGTGATGATGAAATTCAGGTTCGCGGTCATGCCGAGGATCTGGCAAAACTGGTAACTGAAGTTTGCGGCTGAATTCGGCTTGCCAGTGAGGGTGTGGTTGGGTAACATCTGCGCCCACTTTGACCGACGGGGTACAGCATGCGTCGCACTATGGTAGCTGGTAACTGGAAGATGCACGGTACCCGCGCCAGTGTCGCTGAGCTGATCAATGGCCTTCGTCATTTGGCCTTGCCTAGCGGTGTTGATGTTGCGGTTTTCCCGCCTTGCTTGCATATCAATCAAGTGATTGATGGCTTGAAGGGCAAGTCGATTCAGGTCGGCGCGCAGAACTCTGCGGTGGAGCCCATGCAAGGTGCTTTGACCGGCGAGATCTCGCCGAGTCAGCTGGTTGATGCAGGTTGTTCCTATGTGCTTGTTGGGCACTCCGAACGCCGTCAGATGATGGGCGAGCGTGATGGAACACTCAATCGCAAGTTCGCAGCAGCACAGGCTTGTGGCTTGATTCCGGTGTTGTGCATCGGGGAGACCCTTGAGCAGCGTGAATCGGGCAAGACTCTTGAAGTTGTCTCGCGTCAGCTGGGCAGCATCATAGAAGAGTTGGGTGTTGGTGCATTTGCAAGAGCGGTAATTGCTTATGAGCCGGTCTGGGCCATTGGCACCGGGCTGACTGCTACACCGCAACAAGCGCAGGATGTGCATGCAGCCATTCGCGCGCAGTTGGCGGCAGAGAATTCTGAAGTCGCACAAGGTGTGCGTCTTCTATACGGCGGCAGCGTGAAGGCGGCCAATGCGGTCGAACTGTTCGGCATGCCGGATATCGATGGGGGGCTCATTGGTGGAGCTTCCCTGAATGCAGATGAGTTCGGTGCGATCTGTCGCGCCGCGGGAAACTGAAAAAATGCTGGAAACAGTCGTAGTCGTTTTTCATCTGTTGGCTGCCCTGGGCGTAGTTGCCCTGGTTTTGTTGCAACAGGGTAAAGGTGCGGATGCTGGTGCGTCTTTCGGTGCAGGTGCTTCAAATACTGTATTCGGAAGCCAAGGTTCCTCTACCTTTCTTAGTAAGTTTACTGCTATACTTGCCGCAGGTTTCTTCATAACCAGCTTAGGGTTAGGTTACTTTGCTAAAGAGAAAGCTCATGTGCTGACTCAAGTAGGTTTGCCAAACCCAGCAGTGTTGGAAGTACCAAAAGCAAAACCGGCTTCTGATGATGTCCCGGTGCTTCAAGAGCAAAAGTCGGCTACTCCAGCGACTGACGTACCTCCAGCTCAAGAGCAGAAGTAAGAAGGGTTGTAGACGCTGTATTGCCGAGGTGGTGGAATTGGTAGACACGCAACCTTGAGGTGGTTGTGCCCATAGGGTGTAGGGGTTCGAGTCCCCTTCTCGGTACCAATTATCAGGAGAGCCCGCTGTTGCGGGCTTTCTTGTAGGTGGAAGGTTACATTGACCCTGTAAGGGATCGGTCGTATACTTCCGCCCCAGCTTTGTCGCGGGGTGGAGCAGTCTGGTAGCTCGTCGGGCTCATAACCCGAAGGTCGTCGGTTCAAATCCGGCCCCCGCAACCAGTTTTAGCGGAGCCCCTTTTAAGGGGCTTTTTGTTAGCTGGACACTTTCAACGCCGCTGTTCGACGGCGTTTCAAGGATGGGCGTTTCGCCCATTTTTTTATTTTGCACAGCATGCACATACATGCACGAGGGGGTTCAGGTGTCGAGCAAGCTAGAAGAGTTGCAGGCCTTGTTGGCCCCGGTGGTCGTGGCCCTAGGCTATGAATGCTGGGGTATTGAGTTTTCGGCTCAAGGTCGCCACTCAATGTTGCGCGTTTATATCGATAAAGAGGGCGGCGTGCTGGTGGACGATTGTGCCATTGTCAGCCGTCAGATCAGCGGTGTGCTGGATGTTGAAGATCCGATCTCCGTTGAATACACCCTCGAAGTTTCCTCGCCAGGCATGGAACGCCCACTGTTCACTATTGATCAGTTTGCAAAATTTGCCGGTGAACAAGTGAAGATCAAGCTGCGATCTCCCTTTGAAGGGCGACGCAACTTTCAGGGCCTTCTGCGCGGTGTAGAAGAACAGGATGTCGTGGTGCAGGTAGAAGACCATGAGTTCCTGTTGCCGATCGATATGATCGACAAGGCCAACATTATTCCCAGTTTTGACTGAGACGCGGATCCCGCGGATCCAATGGCTTGCGAAAGGCGAGGCGTACGATGAGCAAAGAAGTACTGCTGGTTGTTGAGTCGGTATCCAATGAAAAGGGTGTACCGGCAAGCGTGATTTTTGAGGCGCTGGAGCTGGCCCTGGCCACTGCTACCAAAAAGCGTTTTGAAGACGAAGTTGATCTGCGTGTGGAAATCAACCGCCACACCGGTGCCTATGAGACTTTCCGTCGCTGGACGGTTGTCGAAGAAGCCGATCTTGATGATCCGGCCATCGAAACCTGGCCAAGCAAGGTTGCCGAAACGCATCCTGGCGCCAAGGTCGGTGATGTCGTCGAAGAAAAGATCGAGTCGATCGAATTCGGCCGTATTGCTGCACAGACCGCCAAGCAGGTCATCGTGCAGAAGGTTCGCGAAGCTGAGCGCGCTCAAGTCGTTGACGCCTATCGCGAGCGCCTGGGTGAAATCATCTCAGGTACCGTGAAAAAAGTGACTCGCGACAACGTGATCGTTGACTTGGGTAACAACGCCGAAGCGTTGTTGGCCCGCGAAGACATCATCTCTCGCGAAACCTTCCGTGTCGGCGTGCGTCTGCGTGCGTTGCTCAAGGAAATCCGCACCGAGAACCGCGGCCCTCAGTTGATCCTGTCGCGTACTGCGCCGGAAATGCTGATCGAGCTGTTCCGTATCGAAGTGCCGGAAATCGCCGAAGGCCTGATCGAAGTCATGGCTGCGTCCCGCGACCCGGGTTCGCGCGCCAAGATCGCGGTCCGCTCCAAGGACAAACGCATCGACCCGCAGGGCGCTTGCATTGGTATGCGCGGTTCGCGCGTCCAGGCAGTGTCGGGCGAATTGGGCGGTGAGCGTGTGGATATCGTCCTGTGGGACGACAACCCGGCGCAGTTCGTGATCAACGCCATGTCGCCGGCTGAAGTGGCGGCAATTATCGTTGACGAAGATGCCCATGCAATGGACATCGCCGTTGGCGCAGACAATCTGGCTCAGGCCATTGGTCGTGGTGGTCAGAACGTGCGTCTGGCCAGCCAACTGACCGGCTGGACCCTGAACGTGATGACCGAATCGGACATCCAGGCTAAGCAGCAAGCTGAAACCGGTGACATCCTGCGCAACTTCATCGACGAGCTGGAAGTCGACGAAGAACTGGCTCAGGTGCTGGTAGATGAAGGCTTCACCAGCCTGGAAGAGATTGCCTACGTACCGTTGGAAGAAATGCTCAACATCGACGGCTTTGACGAAGACATCGTCAACGAGCTTCGCGCTCGGGCCAAGGATCGTTTGTTGACTAAAGCCATCGCTACTGAGGAAAAGCTGGCAGACGCCCATCCGGCCGAAGACCTGCTCTCGCTTGAGGGTATGGACAAGGATTTGGCGATGGAACTGGCGGTGCGCGGCGTAATTACCCGCGAAGACCTGGCCGAGCAGTCTATTGACGATCTGCTCGACATCGACGGCATTGACGATGATCGTGCCGGCAAGTTGATCATGGCCGCCCGAGCCCATTGGTTCGAGTAATTAGGCGCGGCCTGAGGAGAGAAGTGCATGACGCAAGTCACGGTGAAACAACTGGCCGATGAGGTCAAAACACCGGTAGAGCGCCTGTTGCAGCAGATGCGTGAGGCAGGTCTGCCGCACACCGCCGCCGATGAAGGTGTGAGCGATAGTGAGAAGCAGTCTTTGCTGACTCACTTGAAGAGCAGCCACAAGGCGAAAGTGGAAGAACCGCGCAAGATTACATTGCAGCGCAAAACCACCAGCACCCTGCGTGTTGCTGGTAGCAAGAGCATCAGCGTTGAGGTACGCAAGAAGAAAGTCTTCGTACAGCGCAGCCCGGAAGAAATCGAAGCCGAGCGTAAACGCGAGCTGGAAGAACGTCGTGCAGTAGAAAATGCTGCTCGTCAGAAGGCTGAAGAAGAAGCCAAGCGCCGCGCCGAAGAAGAAGCGCGTCGCCAGCCTGCTGCTGCGCAACCTGCTGCCGCTGATGCAGTTGCCGCACCTAGCGCGCCTGTTGAAGCTGTGCGTGAGACCGCTCCGGTTGCCGCAGCTCCAGCGCCTGCAGCAGAGCGCAAGCGTGAAGAACCTCGTCGTCCGGACAAGCCACGTGCCGACGATAACAATCGTCGCGGTGGTGGCGGCGATGGTGAGCGTAAAAACGCTCCACATCGTGCCTCGGTCAAAGAGAAAGCGCCTGCTCCACGCGTTGCCCCGCGTACTACTGACGAAGAAAGCGATGGCTTCCGTCGTGGTGGCCGCGGCAAGGCCAAGCTGAAAAAACGCAACGCCCACGGTTTCCAGAGCCCAACCGGCCCTGTCGTGCGTGAAGTGAAGATCGGCGAGACCATCACTGTGGGCGATCTCGCCCAGCAGATGTCGGTCAAGGCAGCTGAAATCATCAAGTTCATGTTCAAGCTGGGTACTCCGGCCACCATCAACCAGGTACTGGATCAGGAAACTGCCCAGCTGGTTGCTGAAGAGCTGGGCCATAAAGTGACCCTGGTCAGCGACACCGCTCTGGAAGATTCCCTGGCCGAGTCCCTGAAGTTTGAAGGTGAGGCGGTTTCCCGTGCACCGGTTGTGACCGTAATGGGCCACGTTGACCACGGTAAAACCTCCCTGCTCGACTACATCCGTCGTGCCAAGGTGGCTGCTGGCGAAGCCGGCGGTATTACCCAGCACATCGGCGCGTACCACGTTGAAACCGACCGTGGCATGGTGACGTTCCTCGACACCCCTGGTCACGCTGCGTTTACCGCAATGCGTGCCCGTGGTGCCAAGGCGACCGACATCGTGATCCTGGTGGTTGCTGCGGACGACGGCGTGATGCCACAAACCATCGAGGCTGTTCAGCACGCTCAGGCGGCTGGCGTACCACTGGTGGTTGCCGTGAACAAAATCGACAAGCCGGGCGCTGATCTCGATCGCATCCGTAGCGAACTGTCGGTGCATGGCGTGACTTCGGAGGAGTGGGGTGGTGACACTCCATTCGTACCGGTCTCCGCGAAGATGGGTACCGGCGTTGACGAACTGCTCGAAGCTGTTCTGTTGCAAGCCGAGGTTCTGGAACTGACCGCTACGCCATCGGCCCCAGGCCGTGGTGTTGTAGTTGAATCGCGTCTCGACAAGGGCCGTGGCCCGGTTGCGACCGTTCTGGTTCAAGACGGTACCCTGCGCCAAGGCGACATGGTACTGGTCGGTTCGAACTACGGCCGTGTACGTGCCATGCTCGACGAGAACGGCAAGCCAATCAAGGAAGCTGGCCCGGCTATCCCGGTCGAGATCCTCGGTTTGGACGGTACTCCGGACGCTGGTGACGAGATGAGCGTGGTTGCCGACGAGAAGAAAGCCCGTGAAGTGGCTCTGTTCCGTCAAGGCAAGTTCCGCGAAGTCAAACTGGCCCGTGCTCACGCCGGCAAGCTGGAAAACATCTTCGAGAACATGGGCCAGGAAGAGAAGAAGACGCTTAACATCGTCCTCAAGTCTGACGTACGTGGTTCCCTCGAAGCGTTGAACGGCGCCTTAAACGGCCTGGGTAACGACGAAGTGCAAGTGCGTGTTGTCGGTGGCGGTGTCGGTGGTATCACTGAATCCGACGCCAACCTGGCACTGGCTTCCAACGCTGTACTGTTCGGCTTCAACGTGCGTGCCGATGCCGGCGCTCGCAAGATCGTCGAGCAGGAAGGCCTGGACATGCGTTACTACAACGTCATCTACGACATCATCGAAGACGTCAAGAAAGCCCTCACCGGCATGCTTGGCAGTGACGTCCGGGAGAACATCCTGGGTATCGCCGAAGTGCGTGACGTGTTCCGTTCGCCTAAATTCGGTGCGGTCGCTGGCTGCATGGTTATCGAAGGCACCGTGTACCGTAACCGTCCAATCCGTGTACTGCGTGAAGACATCGTTATCTTCGAAGGCGAGCTGGAATCCCTGCGCCGCTTCAAGGATGACGCTTCCGAAGTACGTGCCGGCATGGAGTGCGGTATCGGCGTCAAGAGCTACAACGACGTCAAGGTTGGCGACAAGATCGAAGTCTTCGAGAAGGTTCAGGTTGCTCGCAGCCTCTAACTCGCGCACTTCAGGAGCCACGCGGCGTGTGAGCATGCAGATGCCCCTAGCCGCGTACGGACTCTAAACGCAACGCCCGGTCTGGCTTTTGTCAGGCCGGGCGTTTGCCGCTTTCAGACCCCACGGGTTTCACCGTGTGGCAGTAACAGGTAACAAGACATGGCAAAAGAATACAGCCGTACCCAGCGTATCGGCGATCAGATGCAGCGCGAGCTGGCCCAGCTGATCCGTCGCGAAGTCAAAGACCCGCGCGTTGGCCTGGTGACCATCACCGCCGTTGAAGTGAGCCGTGACGTGGGTCACGCCAAGATCTTCATCACCGTGATGGGCCAGGACAGTAGCGAAGAAATCGCGCAAAGCATCAAGGTGCTCAACTCGGCCGCAGGTTTCCTGCGCATGCAGTTGGCCCGCGAAATGAAGCTGCGCAGCGTTCCCCAGTTGCACTTCCACTACGACGAAAGCGTCGTGCGTGGTGCGCACCTGTCGGCCTTGATCGAGCGCGCCGTGGCTGAAGACAGCCAACACACGTCCACACCTGAAGACGCCAAGGAGTAATCGGTGGCTCAGGTCAAACGTATCCGTCGTAATGTCAGCGGCATCATTCTGCTCGACAAACCCATTGGCTTTACCTCCAATGCCGCGTTGCAGAAAGTCCGCTGGCTGCTCAATGCCGAGAAGGCCGGGCACACCGGCAGCCTCGATCCCCTGGCCACCGGCGTGCTGCCGTTGTGCTTCGGCGAGGCCACCAAGTTCTCGCAATACTTGCTCGATTCCGACAAGGGTTACGAAACCCTGATGCAGTTGGGCAAGACCACCACCACGGCCGATGCCGAAGGTGACGTCTTGCAGGTTCGCGATGTGACCGTTGGTCGTGCTGATATCGAGGCTGCTTTACCCGCTTTTCGTGGGGAAATCAGTCAGATACCGCCGATGTACTCGGCACTCAAGCGTGATGGGCAACCTCTTTACAAGCTGGCACGTGCGGGCGAAGTAGTGGAGCGTGAACCGCGTTCTGTTACTATTGCGCGCTTGGAATTGCTCGCCTGCGAAGGCGACACCGCTCGTTTGGCGGTGGACTGCAGCAAAGGCACCTATATCCGTACCCTGGTGGAAGATATTGGTGAAAAGCTTGGTTGCGGCGCCTACGTTGCAGAACTGCGACGCACGCAGGCCGGACCTTTCAGCCTGGCGCAGACCGTTACGCTGGAAGAATTGGAAGCCGTACACGCCGAAGGCGGCAATGAAGCGGTTGATCGCTTCCTCATGCCATCGGACAGCGGTTTGCTGGATTGGCCATTGCTGCACTTTTCGGAGCACAGCGCGTTCTACTGGCTCAACGGCCAGCCGGTACGTGCCCCGGACGCTCCGAAGTTCGGTATGGTGCGGGTACAGGATCATAACGGTCGCTTTATCGGTATCGGTGAAGTGAGCGAAGACGGGCGCATCGCGCCACGTCGACTGATTCGGTCAGAATGACCGGACGAGTGTGGCTGTTAACAGGCACGGTCAACACTCATTTTTTGATACAGGGATTTGTCCCTGGCCTGTTGAGATCACCCTTGGGTGGTTTCCTGAAAAAAGGATTGCCTCATGGCTCTCGACGTTCAAGAAAAAGCACAAATCGTAGCTGACTATCAGCAAGCTGTTGGTGACACTGGTTCGCCAGAAGTGCAAGTTGCACTGCTGACCCACAACATCAACAAGCTGCAAGGTCACTTCAAGGCCAACGGTAAAGATCACCACTCCCGTCGTGGTCTGATCCGCATGGTAAACCAGCGCCGTAAGCTGCTGGACTACCTGAAAGGCAAGGATCTGGGTCGTTATCAGACTCTGATCGGTCGCCTGGGTCTGCGTCGCTAATAAGCGATTGCGCTAGAGGTTGGTTGTCTGTCGTGTGTCAGTGGGATTCCCGCTGACCCATGGCAGGCTCCCAGCCTCAAGTTTTATCTGGATACACGTTTTACCCTGGACTAGAGTCGGGCCGATTCCCGGCATTGCCCAAGAATTTCGCAAGAAGACAAGTTCCCCCAAGAGCCACAAAGAAGGTAGGACACCGTGAACCCGGTTATCAAAAAATTCCAGTTCGGTCAGTCGACCGTTACCCTCGAGACAGGCCGTATTGCCCGTCAAGCCTCCGGCGCAGTGCTGGTTACCGTTGACGACGACGTCACCGTATTGGTGACCGTTGTAGGTGCCAAGACCGCTGATCCGAGCAAAGGCTTCTTCCCTTTGTCCGTTCATTACCAGGAAAAAACTTACGCTGCCGGTAAGATTCCTGGCGGTTTCTTCAAGCGTGAAGGCCGTCCTTCCGAGAAAGAAACCCTGACTTCCCGACTGATCGACCGTCCGATCCGTCCGCTGTTCCCAGAAGGCTTCATGAACGAAGTGCAGGTAGTCTGCACCGTCGTTTCCACCAGCAAGAAGACCGATCCGGACATCGCTGCGATGATCGGTACCTCGGCGGCCCTGGCTATTTCCGGCATTCCTTTCGATGGCCCGATCGGCGCTGCCCGCGTTGCATTCCACGAAAGCACCGGCTACCTGCTGAACCCGACTTACGAGCAACTGAAAGCTTCGAGCCTGGACATGGTCGTTGCCGGTACTTCGGAAGCCGTCCTGATGGTTGAATCGGAAGCTAAAGAGCTGACCGAAGATCAGATGCTGGGCGCAGTACTGTTTGCTCACGACGAGTTCCAGGCTGTTATCCAGGCTGTTAAAGAGCTGGCTGCCGAAGCTGCCAAGCCAACCTGGACCTGGGCTGCCGCTCCGGAAGCCACCGAGCTGCTGGGCGCTATCCGTTCCGAATTCGGCGCTGCCATTTCCGATGCCTACACCATCACCGTTAAGGCCGACCGTTACGCTCGCCTGGGCGAACTGAAGGATCAGGTTGTAGCCAAGCTGTCCGGTGAAGAAGGCCAGCCTTCCGCCAGCGACGTCAAAGCTGCATTCGGTGAAATCGAATACCGTACCGTTCGCGAAAACATCGTTAACGGCAAGCCACGTATCGACGGCCGCGACACCCGCACCGTACGTCCGCTGAACATCGAAGTCGGCGTTCTGCCTAAGACCCACGGTTCGGCCCTGTTCACCCGTGGTGAAACTCAGGCTCTGGTAGTCGCGACGCTGGGTACTGCCCGTGACGCACAGCTGCTGGACACCCTGGAAGGCGAGAAAAAAGACCCGTTCATGCTGCACTACAACTTCCCTCCGTTCTCGGTGGGCGAGTGTGGCCGCATGGGTGGTGCTGGTCGTCGCGAAATCGGTCACGGCCGTCTGGCTCGCCGTTCGGTTCAGGCCATGCTGCCTGCCGCCGACGTGTTCCCGTACACCATCCGTGTTGTGTCGGAAATCACTGAATCCAACGGTTCCAGCTCCATGGCTTCCGTTTGCGGTGCCTCCCTGGCATTGATGGACGCCGGTGTGCCGATGAAGGCGCCGGTTGCCGGTATCGCCATGGGCCTGGTTAAAGAAGGCGAGAAGTTCGCCGTCCTGACCGACATCCTGGGTGACGAAGACCACCTGGGCGACATGGACTTCAAAGTAGCCGGTACCGCCAAAGGTGTGACCGCGCTGCAGATGGACATCAAGATCAAAGGCATCACCGAAGAGATCATGGAAATCGCCCTGGGCCAAGCCCTGGAAGCGCGCCTGAATATCCTCGGCCAGATGAACCAGATCATTGGTCAGTCCCGTACCGAACTGTCGGAAAACGCTCCGACCATGATCGCGATGAAAATCGACACCGACAAAATCCGTGATGTCATCGGTAAAGGCGGCGCGACTATTCGTGCGATCTGCGAAGAAACCAAGGCTTCGATCGACATCGAAGACGACGGCTCGATCAAGATCTTCGGCGAAACCAAGGAAGCGGCTGAAGCTGCACGCCAGCGCGTTCTGGGCATCACCGCTGAGGCCGAGATCGGCAAGATCTATGTCGGTAAAGTTGAGCGCATCGTCGATTTCGGCGCATTCGTCAACATCCTCCCGGGCAAAGACGGTCTGGTACACATCTCCATGCTGAGCGATGCTCGCGTTGAGAAAGTGACCGACATTCTGAAAGAAGGCCAGGAAGTGGAAGTGCTGGTATTGGACGTGGACAACCGCGGCCGTATCAAGCTGTCCATCAAGGACGTAGCAGCAGCCAAGGCGTCGGGCGTTTAATCACCCTTAGCTCAGGCTGAAAAAAGGACTCTTCGGAGTCCTTTTTTTATGGGCGATGGAAAAGTAAGCAAAATCAGCCATTTAGCCAAAGAAAAAAACCGCAACTTGCATGCAGGCACGATGAGGTTCATGCAAGTTGCACGATTCCGAAAATGGGCAATTTTTATAAGTTATTGATTTTAAAAGGTTTAGTTCTGATTCTGAGTTGGCACACTGCCTGCAATATCCCTGTTAACGCTGCAGCATCAAGGTCTACACGCTGCAGACTTTTAATAAAACAGGAGTTACTCGTATGAAGAAGTTCGCTCTCGCTACTGCTACCGCTCTGACCCTGGCCATGGGTGCTAACGTAGCCTTTGCTCAGACTTCCCAGGCCCCGATGACTTTGGCAGCTGGTGAAGTGACCAAGGCTAAAGAGTCCACCTCGGATACTTGGATCACCACCAAAGTAAAAGCTGACCTGCTGACCGAGAAAGGCATTCCTGGTTCGGACATCAAGGTTGAAACCAACAAAGGCGTGGTTTCCCTGTCCTCGACAGTCGCTATCTCTGACGCGCAGAAAGAAACTGCAGTAGCAATCACCAAGAAAATCAAAGGCGTAAAAGCGGTTTCCGCTGATGGCCTGCTGGCTGGCGGTGCTGTCAAAGCCGACAATATCGACAAAGCCAAGGAAGGGACTTCGGATACCTGGATCACTACCAAAGTAAAAGCTGACCTGGTTACCGAGAAAGGCATTCCTGGCACCGACATCAAAGTCGAAACCAACAACGGCGTAGTTTCCCTGTCGTCGACTGTAGCGATCACCGAAGCTCAGAAAACCACCGCGGTGAACATTGCCAAGAGAATCAAAGGCGTGAAATCTGTTTCGGCTGCTGGCCTGCACGCAGAGTAACGCACATTTTTTCGTCTGAACTGGACGGCGGCGGCTTAGGGTGAGTCAGCTATCCACCTAATGCACCTCTGGCGTTCATGCGATCGACCACACGGATGTGGTCATTACAGGCCCCGGCACTTGTGCCGGGGCCTGTTTTATTTGGGGGCAGAAATATCTAGAAAGCACACGGAGAAGAAAGGGGAGGCGGCTTGCCCGCTCCCCCATCGGTTGTCCGTCGCGGGTTACTCAGCATCCAGATGCATGGGGGTGATGACACGACCATCTTTCTCAGCCTGCCCCAATTGCGCATCAATGAAGTAAACGCGGTCATCCTCCAGTTTCGCCTTATCCACCAGGTAGTCCTTGATGGCGCCGGCCCGATCCTGACCCAGTTGGCGCAGCAGCACGTCACTGGTGCTCCAGAACTTGATTACACCGTCTTTGAGCTTCGCCGTACGGTCATCACCGCTCAGGTCTTTCCATTCAGCCGGCGGTTGTTGTTTCAAGCGTGTGCGGTAGATGCCTTCCAGCAATGGCGCCTTTTCCTTCTCCGGTACAACCAGCAACGAGGCCTGGGCCGGGACTTTGTCGCCACGGCGTTGCAGCATCTTGTAGTAGTTGTATTGGTATTCACGCTCCAGGCGTTGGGCCGCAAGGAGCGGACCATCGCTGCTGGCTGCCGCCGTGCCTTCGATTTCCAGGCGCAGCGCAGGACGC
This sequence comes from Pseudomonas sp. MWU13-2517, assembly GCF_023242545.1. Taxonomy (NCBI): domain Bacteria; kingdom Pseudomonadati; phylum Pseudomonadota; class Gammaproteobacteria; order Pseudomonadales; family Pseudomonadaceae; genus Pseudomonas; species Pseudomonas sp. MWU13-2517. The sequence continues at coordinate 75,705 of NZ_JALMFA010000021.1, forward strand.
TCTTTAAGTGCCTTGGCCAACGTGTTCAGGGCGTCTTCTGCGTTTTTACTCAACTCACTGGAACCCGCCGCGAAAGACACACTGCTGAGGTCTTCCGAGCCACCCCCGGTAATCAGCCCACCAATGAATTTGAATGGCGCTGTCGCCGCACGTACCACCAAGTTGCGCAGGGTCTGCCACACAATCGGCATTACGCTGAATTGCGGGTTGTTCAAATCACCGCTCACCGGCAGTTCGATAGAGATTTTGCCGTCGCTGTCTTTGAGCAACGCAATCGCCAGTCGAATCGGCAGGTCCACGGCATCGGCGCTGTCGACTTTCTCACCCAGTTGCAGTTGTTCGACGACCACTTTGTTTTCGGCTTTCAATTGGCCTTTGGTGATCACGTAGTGCAGGTCCAGGTTCAGACGGCCCTTGCGAATGCGGAAGCCGGCGAACTTGCCCGAGTAGGGCGTCAGCGTCGTCAGCTCGACCCGTTTGAAGCTGGTGGCGATATCCAGCGCCGCCATCGGGTCAAATGGATTCACGCTGCCTTTGATGGTCACTGGCGCGTAGCGGTCAACCTTGCCGTTGATATCGACACTGGCCGGTTTGGCTTGGCGACTGTCGATGGTGCCGATCTGCCCGTTCAGCTGTTGAATGGCGGTAGCGAAATTGGGTGTGAGACTGAAGTCGGCAAAGTTGGCCGAGCCATCGTTGATCGCAATTTGTCCGATATGAATGCCCAGTGGCTTCTCGTTGCTCGCCGCCGATTTGGTGGTGGGCTTGGTGCCGCTGCCGGCCGGTTGTGGAATCAGCAAATCGTCGATGTTGGTGGTGCGGTCATCGTTGATCATAAAGCGTGCATAGGGCTGCAGCAGGTTGACCTTGTCGATCGACAGGCTCTGGCCGTGCTGATAGTTCACGCCTTCCAGTACCAGGCGCTGCCACTTGAGGAAGTCTCGGGTCTTGAGGGTGTCCAGCGTATGCAACTGGTCGACTTGTGCGCGACCGGTGACTTGCAACGCCAGTGGTTCGGTGCTTTTGAGGTTCACATCAAGGTTGCTGCCCAGCATGCCGCTGCGCAGTTCCAAGCGAATGAATGGGCTGATATAGGACTGGGCAACCCGCAGGTCTATGTCTTGGGTGTCCACTTTCAGCCTGGCGCTGACGGGGTTGAGGTTGACCTCGCCGGTTGCCTGGATCTTGCCTTGCTTGCCCAGGCCGGAGTCGACCTTCAGGGTGAAGGGGCTCTGGTTGAGGCTGTCGAAGTTCTGCATATCGACATTCAGCGGGCCCAGCTCCAGCGCTACCGCAGGCTTGGCCGCGCGGTCAGCCAAGTGCACCTGGTAATTACGCAACTGCACGTCCTTGAGCAGTACTTGCCAGGGTTTGCTCGGGGCCGCGGCTTCAGCTTTTGGCGAGTCGGCAGTGGCCGGCGCGGTCTTCGGCTCCGGTGCCTTGGCTGGTTTGGCCGGTTGGCCGGCGAACAGTTTCTGCCAGTCCAGTTGCCCATCGGCCTCGCGGGCGGCCCAGGTTTCCAGCTTGTTACTACGGATCTTGCCGACCACCACTTGCTGCTTGGCCAGGTCTACCGTGGTTTCGCTGACGTCCAGGCGTTCCAGGCGTGCCAACGGGCGGCCGTCCGGCGCCTTGATCGCAAAGGGGGCGATGCTGGCGGCGGTATTGGTCAGGTTCAGTTCGGTTTCCTTGGCCAGGCTGAACGTGTAATCGGTGCTGAAGTTGAGCACGCCGTCTTCAAGCACCAGCGGCAAGGCGTCACGTACATAGGGCCACCAGGCTTTCATCTTGCCATCAGTGACTTTCAGTGTGCCCTGGGACGTGATCGGTATCAGGCTGAAATTACCTTTCCAGTCAATCTGCCCGCCTTGAGGACCGGCGGCCACCAAGGTCATGTTGGCGTTGTCTTCGGGCAAAGTGCTGAGGTTTTTCAGCTCGAAGTCGAGTTTGTCGTAGAGGAACTCGATGGGCTCGCTGGGGCGCAGGTCTTGAAAGTGCACATAACCGCGCGCCAACTTGATGCTGTCGATACGCAAAGGGAAGGGTTTGGCGTTTGGGTCGGCCGGGGTTGGTTCGCTCGGCGGCAGTTTGAACAACTGCGCCAGGTTCAGTTGGCCGGACTTGTCGAACAGCAACTCGGTCTTGGGCTTGTCCAGCTGTACATCCGCCAGGTGCAGAGCGCGGGTCCAGAGACTGTCGATCTGCAGGTTGGCGTAAAGACGTTCGAAACCCACCTGTTCCTTGCCGGGTTCACCGATCTGCAGGCCCCATGCCGTGACTTCCAGGCTGAACGGGTTGAGTTCGATGCGCTCGATACGTGCCGGCACCGTGGCGTAGTTGGCCAACTGTTGATTGGCAACCCGAAGGGCGATACCGGGCAAAATCAGGAAGCCGAGCAGGCTGTACAGAGCAAGAGCAGTCAACACGGCGCCGATGGCGCGAATCAATCCTTTGGGCATGGGCGGCGGCATCTATATCGAACGAGAGTGCCTTGGAGTATGGCACGGGATTTCGGTTCCGAAGAACCGGGGGGGGTGGGATAACTCTTACAATTGCAGGATCAAAGTCTTCAGCGGCGGCTGTTGGTCCTGCGAGGGAAAGTCCGCCCCCGGCGTCATGATCTGCCAGTCGCGTACCGGACGCCCGGCTTTTTCGGCGCAACGCAGCACCTGTTCGCGCCAGTCACCCATGCTGACTTTTGCCAGGTTATTGCAGCAGATCAGCACGCCGTTGTCGGCGGTGGACAGCAGCGCAGGCTTGAGCAGGCTTTGATAGTCACGCAACAGGTCGACGGTACCGAAAGCACTCTTGGCCCAGGCCGGAGGGTCGAGTAATACCAGGTCATATTGGCGCTGCTCAAGGCGTGGGTAGCTCGGCAGTTTTTGGCCACGGCGCTGGGTGATCGGCAAACCCGCCAGTTGGCGAATCGCCGGGAAGTAATCGGACTGCACGAACTGCATTGTGGGCAGTTCGGGGTTCAGCAGGCCGTTTTCACGACCGACCGCCAGGTTGCCCTCGGCGAAGTCCAGGTTGCACACCTCGCGCGCGCCCCCGGCGGCTGCGCTCAAGCCTACGCCGCAGGTGTAGGCGAACAGGTTCAGCACGCTCTTGCCGGCGCTGTGCGCCTTGACCCAGCCGCGGGTATTGCGCAAGTCGAGAAACAGCAGCGGGTCCTGCCCGGCGTGGCGCCCGCGTACGCGGTAATTGAGCCCCCACTCATGGCCGACCAGATCTTCCAGCGCTGCAGACTCAGCGCGGTACACCGTGTCTTCGCGGTCGATCCGCGAGTTGCCCCTGGAGCGGTCGTTGTACACCAGCAGCAACTCCAGGCCCATGAACTGGTTGATCAGTTGATGCACGTCCAGCAGGTCAGCTGTTTCCAGGGGCTGGTGAAAACTCTGCACCAATAATTGCGGGCCGTAGCGGTCGATGGTCAGGCCGCCAGCGCCTTCCTGGCTGCCGTGGAACAACCGGTAGCAGTCAGTGCCTTGGGCGTGCAGCTCATTGATCAGGTCTTGGCGTTGATCGAGGGCGGCGCGCAGCGCCTGATTCAGGGAGGACATGGAACGCGCCTTGCGTGCTGGATAAGAGAGGGTAAAGGTGGGCGCGGAGTTTAACAGCTATAGGCGCCAGCCTACATCAGCCCCATCCGCCGATGGGCACGTTGCACAGAACCATTGCGCATCGCCCAACGCAGCAACGGCGCGCTACGCTTGACCCCGGCGCGAATCAGCTGACGTTGCAACGGGGTCTGGTGTTGCTCAAGCAAGGCACTGGCCCAGTCCGGCAGCAGGTCGATCCCGGCTTGCATCATCAGGCTGCCAAAGGGTTTGGCCAGGGTGCTTGGGGCGGGCGCATTGACCAGCAGACGCAGCACTTCGCGGCTGCGCTCGTCGCACAGCAACTGCGGGCGGATGCGTGCCAGGTAATCCGAGACTTCCTGCCGTGAACGTGGCACATGCCTCGCCCCCAGCCGTTCGGCTACCAGGGCGATTTCGCTGTAATAACGATCCTGATCCCGTCCCGATAGGTGCGGGTTGCGATAACGCAGGTGCGCGGCCAGGAAGTTGCTGACCTCAGCCACATGCACCCAGGTCAGCAGTTCTGGGTCGCTGGCCGCATAGGGTCGCCCGTCCGGGGCATGCCCGACCACTTGCAGGTGGATGGTGCGCACTTTTTCGATCAGCCATTCGGCATCCTTACGCGAGCCGAAGGTAGTGCCGGAAATAAACTGCGAGGTCCGACGCAGGCGCCCGAGCATGTCCTGGCGGAAATTCGAGTGGTCCCACACACCGGCCAGCGCCAGTGGGTGCAAGGCTTGCAGCATCAACGCAGTGATGCCGCCGATGAGCATGCTGCAGAAGTCGCCATGCACTTGCCAGCTCACCGAGTCCGGCCCGAACAGGCCGGGATCGCCCTTGGGGTTTTCCAGGTCCAACTGGCCCAGCGACAGGCCGGTCAGGCTCATCAGCTGGGTTTCGATACGGCTGCGGATAAATTCCATGGCGACTCGGGGTTTCCTATCGGTTCAGGCGTTTGTCGATCAGGCCGTCTACAACGCTGGGGTCGGCCAGGGTAGAGGTATCACCGAGGCTGTCCAGTTCGTTGCAGGCGATCTTGCGCAAAATGCGTCGCATGATCTTGCCCGAGCGGGTTTTCGGCAAGGCTGGCGCCCATTGGATCAGTTCCGGCTTGGCAAAGCTGCCGATTTCCTGGCTGACCAGATCCAGCAAGTGTTTCTTCAACGCATCACTGGGCTCGACGCCATTCATTGGCGTGACGAACGCGTAGATACCTTGGCCTTTGAGGTCATGGGGGTAGCCCACCACGGCGGCCTCGGCCACTTGGTCGTGCAGCACCAGAGCGCTTTCCACTTCGGCGGTGCCGATCCGATGGCCGGACACATTGATCACGTCATCGATGCGCCCGGTGATCCAATAGTCGCCATCTTCATCGCGTCGTGCACCGTCACCGGTGAAGTAATAGCCGGGGTAAGGTTTGAAATAGGTATCGATCATGCGCTGCGGGTCGCCGTAGACGCTACGGATCTGCCCTGGCCAACTGGCTTTGATCGCGAGTATGCCACTGCCGGCGCCGCTGAATTCCTTGCCGTGCTCGTCCAGCAGTACGGGCTGTACGCCGAACAATGGCTGGGTCGCACAGCCGGGTTTGACACGCTGGGCGCTGACCAACGGGCTGAGCATGATGCCGCCGGTTTCGGTCTGCCACCAGGTATCCACAATCGGGCAGCGCTGCTCTCCCACCACATTGAAATACCAATCCCAGGCTTCCGGGTTTATCGGTTCGCCGACGCTGCCCAGCAAGCGCAGGCTGGCGCGTGACGTGTTCTCCAACGGGCCGTGGCCCTCACGCATCAGTGCGCGCAGCGCGGTGGGTGCGGTGTAGAAGATATTGACCTGATGTTTGTCGATCACCTGCCAGAAGCGCGAACTGTTGGGATAACTCGGCACACCTTCGAATATCAACGAGGTAGCGCCATTGGCCAGCGGGCCATACACGATGTAACTGTGCCCGGTGACCCAGCCCACGTCGGCGGTGCACCAGAACACTTCGCCATCGCGGTAATCCAGTACGTATTTGAAGGTCATCGCCGCTTGCAACAGGTAACCGCCGGTAGTGTGCAGCACGCCCTTGGGTTTACCGGTGCTGCCGGAGGTGTAGAGAATGAACAGCGGGTCTTCGGCATCCATCGGCTCGGGCGGGCAGTCATCTCTGGCTGCATCCAGGGCTTGCTGGTACGCAAGGTCACGGCCTGCGCTCCAACTCACGGCCGCGCCCGTGCGCTGTACCACCAATACCGTGCTGACGTTCGGGCAACTGGCCAGGGCTTTGTCGACGTTCTTTTTCAATGCAATCGGCTTACCACCACGCACGCCTTCATCGGCGGTAATGACGGTGCGGCAGTCGGCGTCGAGAATGCGGTCGCGCAAGGCATCTGGCGAGAACCCCCCAAACACAACCGAGTGCACGGCGCCGATTCGCGTGCAGGCCAGCATGGCGTAGGCCGCTTCCGGAATCATCGGCATATAGATGCATACCCGGTCGCCTTTCTTCACGCCACGGCTTTTCAGTACGTTGGCCAGGCGGCAGACGTTCTGGTGGAGTTGGCGGTAGGTAATTTTGGAAGAGTGTGAAGGATCATCGCCTTCCCAGATGAAGGCCGGTTGGTCGGCACGTTCGGCCAGGTGGCGGTCGATACAGTTGTAACTGACGTTCAGTTGGCCGCCGGCGAACCATTGGGCGGCACCCGTGCTGATGTCGGCGCTGTGCACGGTATGCCAGGGGGCGATCCAGTCGAGAAAGCCCTTGGCTTGTTCAGCCCAGAAGGCATCGGGTTGCTCGATGGATTGACGATAGAGGCGCTGGTAGTCCTCCTGACTGAGTTGCGCAGCCCGGCGGACGGCATCGGCGTTGGGATACAGGCTGATATCGAACATGAGCGTTCCTTATTCTTGTTTTGCTACAAGTCATAAAGATGCGCCCTGTGGACGGAGGGTTCAAGGCCAACGTCCAAGTGGACGTTGGCCCTGTACGCCCTGTATCAGCCGCGGTGACGACCACGGAAATAGTTGATCAGGCCCTGGGTCGAAGCGTCCTCGGCCGAGGTCTCTTCGGTGCCGGTCAGGCGGTTGTACACGCCCTTGCCCAGCTCTTTGCCCAGTTCCACGCCCCATTGGTCGAAGGCGTTGATGCCCCAGATCACGCTCTGCACAAACACTTTGTGTTCATACATCGCCACCAGTGCGCCCAGGCGGCGCGGGCTGATGCGTTCAACCACGATCGTGTTGCTTGGGCGGTTGCCCGGGATCACCTTGTGCGGGGCCAGCTTCTGCACTTCGGCTTCCGGAATGCCCTTCTCGCGCAATTCGGCCTCGGCTTCGCTGTGGGTTTTGCCAAGCATCAATGCCTGGCTCTGGGACAGGCAGTTGGCATACAGCCACTGATGGTGGTCGGACACCGGGTTGAAGCTGACGATCGGCACGATGAAGTCGGCCGGGATCAGTTGGGTCCCTTGGTGCAGCAACTGGTGGTAGGCGTGTTGACCGTTGCAGCCTACGCCACCCCAGATCACCGGGCCGGTATCGGTCGACACCGGTGTGCCGTCCTGGCGCACGCTCTTGCCGTTGGATTCCATGTCCAACTGTTGCAAGTGCTTGGTGATGTTACGCAGGTAGTGGTCGTACGGCAGGATCGCATGGCTCTGCGCACCCCAGAAGTTGCCGTACCACACGCCCAGCAAGCCCAGCAGCACCGGCATGTTGGCTTCGAACGGAGCGTTCTGGAAATGCTGGTCCATGGTGTAGGCGCCGGACAGCAGTTCCTTGAAGTTGGACATGCCGATGGCCAGGGCGATTGGCAAGCCGATGGCCGACCACAGCGAGTAACGGCCGCCGACCCAGTCCCACATCGGAAAGATGTTTTCTTCGCGGATACCGAAAGCCACGGCCGCGGCGTTGTTGCTCGATACGGCGATGAAGTGACGGTACAGCTCGGCTTCCGAACCGCCCTGGGCCAGGTACCAGGCGCGGGCGGCCTGGGCGTTTTTCAGGGTTTCAAGGGTGTTGAAGGATTTCGACGAAACGATGAACAACGTGGTCTCGGCACGCAGCTTCATGGTCAGCTCGTGGAACTCGCTGCCGTCGATGTTCGCCAGGTAATGGCAGCGCACGCCTTTATGGGCGTAGGACAACAGCGCTTCGGAGACCAGCTCCGGGCCGAGGAACGAGCCGCCGATGCCGATGTTCACCACGTCGGTGATGGGCTTCTCGGTGTAGCCACGCCACAGGCCGTCGTGGATACGGCCGACCAGGTCAGTGATCTGGTTCAGCACCTTGTGCACGTCCGGCATGATGTTCACGCCATTGACCGACAATTTGTCGCCCACCGGGCGGCGCAGCGCGGTGTGCAGGGCAGGACGGCCTTCGGACGAGTTGACCGGCTCACCGGCGTACAGCGCGTTGATCGCATCCTTGAGGCCGACTTCGTTGGCCAGGCCTACCAGCAGGTCACGGGTTTCGCGGGTGATCAGGTTTTTCGAGTAATCGAGGAAAAGCCCGCAGCTGCTCAACGTGAATTGGGAAAAGCGCTGGGGATCGGCATTGAATGCCTCGCGCATGCTGAAATCCTGCATGGCTTGGCGATGTTGATTGAGCGCTTGCCAGGCGGGCAGAGCGGTAACGTCATGGGGAGTGCGGTAGTACGCCATCGCTGCGGGTTTCCTTTTTATTACGGGGACTGCCTTTAGGACACTTCAAAGTCCGGAACGTCCTGTCTTTGATCAAGTGGCCGATGCCGGACAGCGCTAACCAAGAGCGCAGGGCGATTACATTAAACCTAGCGTGTCGATATGTCTTGGCTTTGTCTGCGCTGTAGCCGGTACTTTTTTATACCGGCACAGCGGGGAGGGCAACTGAAGGTATTCAGTTGAGGGTCAAATGCAGGTTGTCGATCAGGCGAGTGGCGCCCAGGTAGGCGGCTACCAGAATCACCACATCGCGATCCTCGGCCGTGGCGGGGCGCAGATTCACGCCATGGCGCACTTCAAGGTAGTCCATGCGCAGACCTGCGGCTTCGATCTGCTGCACCTGTTCGGCACGCAGCTTGGCGAAGTCGTGGTCACCGGCTTTGATCGACGCGGCAATCTGGCTGAGGCTGCGATAAAGCACCGGGGCAATGGCGCGCTGCTCGTCGGTGAGATAACCGTTGCGCGAAGACAGCGCGAGGCCATCTTCGGCACGCACGGTGGGCTCGCCGATGATCTGGATCGGCATGTTCAGGTCATGGACCATGGCACGGATCACGGCCAACTGCTGGTAGTCCTTCTGACCAAATACGGCGATGTCCGGCTGGACCATGTTGAACAGCTTGCTGACTACCGTCGCCACACCTTCGAAGTGCCCGGGACGGCTGGCGCCGCACAGGCCTTCGGACAACTGGGGGACGCTGACGCGTGTCTGGCCCGTCATGCCGCCTGGGTACATTTCCTCGACGGTAGGCGCAAACAGCAGGTTGCAGCCGGCTTGCAGCAGCTTTTCCTGATCGGCGGCGAGGGTGCGAGGGTATTTGTCCAAATCTTCGCCGGCGCCGAATTGCAGCGGGTTGACGAAAATACTCGCGACCACGAAGTCCGACTGCTGGGCGGCCTTGGTTACCAGGGTGGCATGGCCGCTGTGCAAGTTCCCCATGGTCGGCACAAAGCCGATGCGCTTGCCGGCGCTGCGGGCATGAGTCACGGCGGCCCGCAGTTCACGTACGGTCTTTACAGTGTTCATGCAGAGAATCCGTGTTCGGCGCCTGGGAAAGTGACAGCTTTGACTTCGCTGACGTAAGCGCTCAGTGCTGCATGGATGCTGTCCTGGCCGGCCATGAAATTTTTGACGAACTTTGGCACATGGCCACTTATGGACAGGCCAAGCATGTCGTGCACCACCAGTACCTGGCCGTCGGTCGCGGACCCGGCACCAATGCCGATCACCGGCACTTTGACGGCTTGGGTGATTTCTGCGGCGAGTTCGCTTGGCACGCATTCCAGCAGGATCATGGCTGCGCCGGCCTGTTCCAGGGCAATGGCATCGGCGCGCATCTGGCGCGCCTGGGCTTCATTGCGGCCTTGTACCTTGTAGCCGCCGAGGATATTCACCGACTGCGGCGTCAGGCCCATGTGCACACACACCGGAACGCCGCGCTCAGCCAGCAGGCGGATCGAGTCGGCGAGCCATACGGCGCCCTCGATCTTGACCATATGCGCACCGGCTTGCATCAGTTTGCCGGCGTTCTGGAAGGTCTGCTCGGTGGTGGCGTAACCCATGAACGGCAAGTCGGCGATGATGAACGCACCGTCATTACCGCGCTTGACGCTGGCGGTATGGTAGGCGAGTTCATCGGTGGTAACAGGCAGTGTGCTGTCATTCCCTTGAAGAACCATGCCCAGGGAGTCGCCTACCAACAGCACCTCGACCCCGGCCTGGCAACTGGCGTGGGCGAAGGTGGCGTCGTAGCAGGTGAGCATGGTGATTTTTTCACCCTTGAGCTTGAGGCTCTGCAAGGTGGTCAGGGTAATGCTTGGCATGAAAAGGGTCCTCGTTCAGGCGCTTGGAAACAGCGAGTAACGCGCGTGAGTCTTCGTTTATACAGGCGCACTGTCTTGAGAGCAGTGCTTATATGGCCTGGATTGCGCCCTTCAGTGCCGGGTTGACGGCAGCTGGACGCCTATAGTCGTGAGGAGGACACGGGAAGTCAATTGGATGTGTTACCGCATTGTTACGAGTGGGGTGTTACCCGTGTTACTGATGCGATTCAGCCGCAGCCAGGCGTTCCAGGCCGACAAACGGGCAGGCTTCAAGCAAGGTGCCGAGTCGCCGACCGTCAGGCAGCTGCAGGTCGGCGGGTGCCAACTCGGCCAAGGGGTAGAGCACGAACGGCCGCAACTGCATCTGGTAGTGCGGTACCTTCAGGCGAGGTTCGTCGATCAGGCGATCGCCAAACAGCAGAATGTCCAGGTCCAGGGTGCGCGGGCCCCAACGTTCCAGGCGCTCGCGGCCCTGGTCATTCTCGATGGCTTGCAGCGCATCGAGCAGCTCCAGTGGCGCCAGGCGGCTGTCCAGGGCCGCAACCGCATTGGTGTAGCGCGGCTGGCCCGGGAGCAGGGAGTCACTTTGATAGAACGCCGATACGCCTGCGAGGGTCGTGCCGGGTAACAGCGCCAACGCCTGGACGGCGTTGCGCAGTTGCTGTTGCGGGGCAGCGAGGTTACTGCCCATGCCGATGTAGATCCGCTCCACGTTTATTCGCCTGAAGCGTCGGCGCCGCTGCGCTTGCGTTTAGTACCGCTGCGGCGACGTTTTTTCGGGCCTTCTCCCTCGCCTTTGCTGCCGAGGTCGCGAATCATGTCGCGACGCTGGCTGTCATTGGCGTCCTGATAGTCAGTCCACCATTCGCCCAGTCCGTCGGTCTGTTCGCCAGCGCTTTCGCGCAGCAGCAGGAAGTCGTAGCCCGCACGGAAACGTGGGTTGTCCAGCAGCAGGTCGGCGCGTTTGCCGCTGCGGCGCGGCAGGCGCTCCTGCATGTCCCAGATCTCGCGGATCGGCATGGTGAAGCGTTTCGGAATGGCGATGCGCTGGCACTGCTCGGCGATCAGTTCGTGAGCGGCTTCCTGCATGGCAGGAATCGGTGGCATGCCTCGGTCCTGCAGGCGCAATACGCGTTTGGGCAGGGCAGGCCACAGCAGGGCGGCAAACAGGAACGCCGGGGTCACCGGTTTGTTCTGCTTGATGCGCAGGTCGGTGTTGATCAGCGCTTCGCTGATCAGTGTGTGGGTGTATGTCGGGTTGTATTCCAAAGCCTCGGCGCTGGCCGGGAACAGTGGATCGAACAACTGCAGGTCGACGAGCATTTCAAACGTATCGGCGGCGTAGCCCGAGAGGAACAGCTTGAGTACTTCTTCGAACAGGCGCGCGGAAGGAATCTCGCGCAACATCGGCGCCAGCTCGCGAATTGGCGCGGCGGTGTGCTTCTCGATACCGAAGTTCAGCTTGGCGGCAAACCGCACCGCTCGCAGCATACGTACCGGGTCTTCCTGGTAGCGCTGAACCGGATCGCCGATCAGGCGAATCAGGTTGTTGCGAATGTCGTGTACGCCATTGGCGTAATCGAGAATGCGCTCGCTGACCGGATCGTAATACAAGGCGTTGATGGTGAAGTCGCGGCGTTGCGCGTCTTCTTCCAGGGTGCCATAGACATTGTCCCGCAGAATGCGCCCGCTCTCGTTGCGGGAAGACTGGTTGGTGTCTTCTTCCTCATCGTTTTGCGGGTGATTGGCGCGGAACGTCGCGACCTCGATGATCTCGCGACCAAAGTGGATGTGCACCAGTTTAAAGCGGCGGCCAATGATTCGCGCATTGCGAAACTCGGCGCGCACTTGCTCAGGCGTGGCACTGGTGGCGACGTCGAAGTCCTTGGGCGTGATATTGAGCAGCATGTCGCGCACGCACCCGCCCACCAGATAAGCCTGGTAGCCGGCGTTCTGTAAACGTTCGACGATGTTCACTGCATAACGGCTGAATTGAGCGCGCTGCAGCGAATGCTGGCTGCTATTGAGCACTTCAGGCGTGCTGCGTTTGTGTTGCGTACGACGCAAGGGAGAACGGAATGACTGGAACAACTTCTTCAGCATGGGATGCACTGTTTGAAGGAATGTTCGGCCATAACGAAGAATGACCGCATGATGGGCGGGGATTCTAGCATTTAGTCGGGGGATGGTGTAGGAACAAGCTGCGGCCTTGCGCCATTAGCTTTAAATCGCCAAATCGCTCAATCGAAATGCCAGAAACTACAAGGGGAGCCGAAGCTCCCCCAGAAGTAGTTGCGTGCTCTATTTTTATTATTGGTTTCGGGCTTCTTGTTTTTGTTGATCGCCCTCGCCAGGAAGCTTCACCTTCCTGACACTCCCAATCGGGAGCCAAGAGCAAACGGATTGCTTTGGTCGCTGTGTTGCTGATCTATGATCCAACCAGTTCAGGCTCTGCCTTAGGGCAGTTTTTGTTGTTCTCGGCCTGGTTGCGGGGCAAGCCCCAAATGCAACGCCTCTCCAAAAGAATCAGTTAGCTGCGCCTCCGCCGTGTTGTTTTTGTTATGCGTGAGTCGATTCGTCTTATTTTTATTGTCTTGTACAAAGCTTGTTATTGTTTTTGTACTAAGCATATAGCAGGGTGCGTGCCAACTTTTGCACCGCCCAGCAAAACCGGGGGGATGAGGGGTTTCGAAGGTTTTTCCGGGCGAAAAAAAGCCGGGGCTTCGTTACCGTAAGCCCCGGCTTTTGTTACGTAAAAATTCTGAGGTAACAGTTTTTTCACATCTGAGGGTGTTACCCGCAGGCACGCACCTTCAACTTTCGCTGGCTACCCCGGTCTTGCGCCGTGGAATGCCCAGGCGTTGGCGCCGTTCCCACAGGCACTTACGGCTGACGCCAAGCTTGCGGGCCAGCTCGGTCTCAGTCATGTGGTCCTGATGCTCAAGAACGAAATGCTGAAAGTAGTCTTCCAGTGACAAATCTTCCGTCGGCTCATGGCTGGTATTGCTACCGCCGCCCTGCTGTGGCGCCAGCTCGAGGAAGTCGTCATCTTCCAGATCACTGAGTTCGATATCGATGCCCAGCAGCTCAGCGGAAATTTCCGGGCTTTCCGACAGAATCACCGCACGCTCCACCGCGTTTTCCAGCTCGCGCACGTTACCCGGCCACGAGTAATGCCGAATCGCCTGTTCGGCGTCCGCGGCAAACTTCAGGTCGGTACGGTTGATGCGCGCACTTTGGCGCAGCAGGAACGCGTTGGCGATCTCGTTGACGTCGGCACCACGCTCGCGTAGCGCCGGCAGCTTGAGGGCGATAACGTGCAGGCGGTAGTACAAGTCTTCGCGGAACTGGCCGATCTTGGCCAGGCTCTTGAGGTCACGGTGAGTGGCTGCAATCAGTCGCACGTCGACCTTTTGTGATTGCACCGAGCCTACACGACGAATCTCGCCTTCCTGCAGTACCCGCAGCAATCGCGCTTGGGCTTCCAGGGGCAGTTCGCCGATTTCGTCGAGGAACAGGGTGCCGCCGTCCGCTGCTTCCACCAGGCCAGCACGCCCGGCGCTGGCACCGGTGAACGCGCCTTTTTCGTGGCCGAACAATTCGGACTCGATCAGGGATTCGGGGATCGCCGCACAGTTCACCGAAATCATCGGTGCCTTGGCGCGCTTGGACAGGTTGTGCAGCGCACGGGCCACCAGTTCTTTACCGGTGCCCGATTCGCCCTGGATCAACACATTGGAGTCGGTAGGCGCGACTTTGCGGATCTTGCTGTAAAGATCCTGCATCGGTGGGCACGAGCCAATGATGCCGATCTCGCCATTACTGTTGTCGACCCCAGGCTTGTCCGCGCCGTTGGCGGCTTTGCCGGTGGGACGCTGTTCGGTCGGTGCGCTGCCAGCCGACTGATGGTCACGCAGGATGCGGGCCACGGCCTGGAGCATCTCGTCGTGATCGAAGGGCTTGGCGATGTAGTCCACCGCGCCCATCTTCATGGAGTCGACCGCCGAACGCAGGCTGGCATAGCTGGTCATGATCAGCACCGGAGTGCCCTGGCCCAGCTTGATCAGCTCGGTACCCGGTGCGCCCGGCAGGCGCAGGTCGCTGACAATCAGGTCGAACGTGGGAATAGTGAACCGCTCTTGCGCTTCCTGCACCGAGCCGGCTTCGCTGACCTGATACTGATTACGTTCAAGCAGGCGACGCAAGGCAGAGCGGATAATGGTTTCGTCTTCGACGATCAAAATGTGCGGCATTGATTCAATTCTCTCGACGGTCTCAGTTCACAGCGGACGTCGCTTCGACATGACGCGGCAAGGTCACCCGGATACGGGTGCCGCGTTGGCTTTCGGTGTCAGCCGGGCTGTCGATGGTGATTTGTCCATAATGCTCTTCAACGATGGAATAGACCAGTGCAAGGCCCAGACCGGTACCTTCACCTGGGTCCTTGGTGGTGAAGAAAGGTTCGAACAATCGGTCCATGATGTTCTGTGGAATGCCGCTGCCTTCGTCTTCCACGATCAGATCGATCGTATGCTCGAAAGCCTCGCTCTTGACACGTACCGCGCTGCCGGCCGGTGATGCGTCACGGGCATTGGACAGCAGGTTGATCAGCACCTGCGCCAAGCGTTGGGAGTCGCCGTCGACCCAGTGATCGGGGTCGCATAGATTGAAGAACTGTACCTCGAAATTGCGCCGGTTCAAGGCCAGCAGCCCAATGGCATCCTGCGCCACTTCGGCCAGGCACACGGCTTCATCCTGGTTCTGATGAGCCCCTGAGTGAGCGAAGCTCATCAGCGACTGCACGATGCGCGAAACACGTTTGGTCTGTTCGAGGATTTGCCCGCTGATCTCGGTGATTTCACCGTCTTCCTCGCGCTCCTCCCGCAGGTTCTGCGCCAGGCAGGCAATACCGGTGATCGGGTTGCCGATTTCGTGGGCCACACCCGCCGCCAGTCGGCCGATGCTGGCCAGGCGCTCGGAGTGCACCAGCTTGTCTTCGAGCATCTGTGTTTCGGTCAGGTCTTCCACCAGCAGCACCAGGCCGCTGTTGCCGGGGGCGAGGGGTTCGTCAATCGCCGCTTTGTGCAGGTTGAGCCAGCGGGTCTGGCCGTCGAGCGCCAGGTGCTGCTTGTGCAAATGCTCGTCGGGCAGGTCGATGAAGCCTTGCAGCAGTTCTTTCCACGGCTCGCCCAGGGTATTCAAGCGCGAACCCACCACCCGCTGGGCGGCGATGCCGGTGAGTTCTTCCATGGCTTTGTTCCACATCAGGATCTCTTGATCCTTGGCCAGAGAGCACACGCCCATCGGCAGCTCCTGCAGGGTCTGGCGGTGGTAGCGACGCAGCGCATCGAGTTCAGCGGCGAGGCCGGTGAGGCGTGAGTGGTAATCCTCCAGTCGGCTCTCGATGAAGTGAATGTCTTCGGTGACGTAGTTTTCGCCGCCTGCCTTGTAGGGCAGGAACGTTTCTACCATGTCCTGTGACACGCTCGGCCCCATGAGGCCGGAGAGGTTGGCTTCGATACGGTCACGCAGGCGGCGCAGCGCATAGGGACGGCGCTCGTCAAACGGCAGGTAGAGATCGCGCAACGCCTGTTCGACTTCTTTCTGTGCCGCCTTGGCACCCAGGGGCTTGGCCAGTTGCGTGGCGAACTCCTGGGGTGAGGCGGCGTGCAGCTCGCGGCGTTGCGGGCGGCGCACGTTGTCGACTGCGCAGGCCTCGGCGGCACTGGTTTCTTCGGGGCTGGCGTTGGTGAACAGTGAGATCAGGGTGAACATCAGCACGTTGGCGGCCAGGGATGCGATCGCCGCCATGTGCCAACTGGTGTCGTCCAGCACGTAAATCATGTTCAGCAGCGGAATGTAGAACCCCTGGAGGTTGCCGACCAATGGCAACAACATGGTGACGATCCACACCAGGATGCCTGCCAGCAACCCGGCGATAAAGCCACGGCGATTGGCCGTCGGCCAGTACAGCACCGACAACACGCCCGGCAGGAACTGCAAGGTGGCGACGAACGCGACGATCCCGAGGTTGGCCAGGTCTTGGCCGGCGCCCAACAGCAGGTAGAAACCGTAGCCGGCCATGATGATGGCCACGATCAGTGCGCGGCGCGTCCATTTCAACCAGCGGTAGATATTGCCTTCGGCGGGCGGCTGGTAGAGCGGCAGTACCAGATGGTTGAGCGCCATCCCCGAGAGGGCCAGGGTGGTGACGATGATCAGACCGCTGGCCGCCGATAAACCGCCAACGTAGGCGAGTAGCGCCAGGGCCGGGTTATTCGCGGCGATACCGACGCCGAGGGTGAAGTATTCCGGATTGGTGGTGGCCCCCAGTTTCAGGCCGGCCCACAGGATCAGCGGTACCGCCAGGCTCATCAGCAACAGGAACAGCGGCAAGCCCCAACTGGCACTGACCAGTGAGCGCGGGTTGAGGTTCTCGGTGAAGGTCATGTGGTACATGTGCGGCATCACGATCGCCGAGGCGAAGAACACCAGCAGCAGGGTGCGCCACGGGCCTTCCTGCAAGGGTGTGTGCAGGGCGGCGAGGGCGGTCTGGTTTTGCAACAGCCACAGTTCCAGCTGTTGCGGCCCGTCGAACACGCCATACAGCGCATAGAGGCCGACGCCGCCGATGGCGATCAGCTTGATGACTGACTCAAAGGCAATCGCGAATACCAGGCCTTCATGTTTTTCACGCGCGGCGATATGGCGCGAGCCGAAGAAAATCGTGAACAGGGTGATCAGCGCGCAGAAGGCCAGGGCAACTCGATGCTGCACCGGCTCGCGGGTCAGGATGCTGATGGAGTCGGCCACCGCCTGGATTTGCAGGGCCAGTAAGGGCAGGACGCCTATCAGCATGAAAATGGTGGTCAGCGCGCCGGCCCAGGTGCTGCGAAAGCGGAAGGCAAACAGGTCTGCCAGGGATGACAACTGATAGGTACGGGTGATTTTCAGGATCGGGTACAGCAACACGGGCGCCAGCAGGAAAGCGCCGGAAACCCCGAGGTAGCTGGAGAGGAAGCCATAACCGTACTGATAGGCCAGGCCCACGGTGCCGTAGAAGGCCCAGGCGCTGGCATAGACGCCCAGGGACAGGGTGTAAGTCAGCGGATGGCGAATGATCGCCCGCGGAATCATTCCGCGCTCACTGATCCAGGCGACGCCGAACAACGCCGCCAGGTAGGCGGCGCTGATCAACAGCATCTGGGTGAGGCTAAAGCTCATCGGCATCTTTTTGGCTCTGCAGGATGAAAGTCACGACGATCAGGATCAGCCACAGCAGATAAGGGCGGTACCAGGCGCCCGTGGCGTCGATCCACCAATCCATGATGGCGGGGGAAAACAGGTAGATCCCGACGACCAGCAGCAGGACCAATCGATAGATGTACATGTTGGCCTCTGAGTGAAAACGTGCGGCGATGGTAACGGATGGCTGGCAAGCTGCAAGCGCCTTCAGCTCAATTGCGCCTCGGCCAGCGTGAGTGTGCGCGGGATCCTTGCGGCGTCCCAGTGTGCAATGCCCCAATCCAGCAGCTCCCGGGGGCTGGCGTGAAGCAGTTCGTCGCCCGGTTGCTGGCCAAGGGCACGCAACGCTCTCAATAGCAAAGGCGTGGCCTGGTCGGGTGCCAACGGCGGGGAACGGTAGGATTTGCCCAGCTTGTTACCGTCCGGCTGGATGATCAGTGGCACATGCAGGTAGCGCGGTTGACGCAGGCCCAGTAACTCTTGCAGATACAGTTGGCGCGGTGTGGAGTCGAGCAGGTCGGCGCCGCGCACAATATCGGTTACCCCTTGCCAGGCGTCGTCGAGCACCACGGCCAATTGGTAGGCATACAGGCCGTCGCGGCGACGGATGATGAAGTCGCCTACGTCGCGACCCAAGTGTTGTCGGAATTCGCCTTGTACACGGTCGGTAAAGTGGTATTCCAGTTCTGGAACACGCAAACGGATAGCGGCGTCCTGCTGATCGTGACCCGCATTGCGGCACAAGCCAGGGTAAATCCCGTTGTAACTTTCCAGCTGTTTACGTGAGCAGGTGCAGGCGTACGCCAAGCCGTGGTTGAACATATCATTCAACACTTTGGCGTAAGCATCATGCCGCTCGCTTTGTCGGACCAGTTCGCCATCCCATTCAAAACCGTAGCTTTCCAGGGCATGCAGAATCGCCGCCTGGGCGCCGGGCTCTTCACGCGGGGGGTCGAGATCTTCCATGCGCATCAGCCAGCGGCCATGGTTGGCGCGAGCATCGAGGTAGGAGGCGAGGGCTGCAACCAGGGAGCCAAAATGCAAATGGCCGCTGGGCGTGGGGGCGAAGCGCCCGATATAGGTAGAGGCTGTCATGGGCCTGATATTACTGGAAAGTAGGTAAAGCCCAGAAACAAAAATGGAGCGTTCGCACGCTCCATTCGTTCAGCCCGACAGGAATTACTTGCCGACCTGTTTTTCCTTGATTTCAGCCAAGGTCTTGCAGTCTACGCAGAGGTCCGCAGTAGGGCGAGCTTCCAGGCGGCGAATACCGATCTCGACACCGCAGGATTCGCACCAGCCATATTCCTCGTCTTCGATCAGTTGCAGGGTCTTGTCGATTTTCTTGATGAGCTTGCGTTCCCGATCGCGGGCGCGCAGCTCGAGGGCGAATTCCTCTTCCTGGCTGGCACGGTCGGCCGGGTCCGGGAAGTTGGCTGCTTCGTCCTTCATGTGGTCAACCGTACGGTCGACTTCCTGCATCAAGTCCTGCTTCCACTTCTTCAGGATATTGGAGAAGTGCTTGCGCATGGGCTCGCTCATGTACTCCTCACCTTTTGTCTCAACATAAGGTGTGAAGCCGCTGAGGGCTGAGGATTGTTGTTGCTTTGCTTGGGTGGACATGAATAGACCGCCTCTCACTCTTCTAATCCATTGCGCAGGATTGCAACGTCACCGACACCTGCCGGCCCTGCGGCTGCAAGCGGGCGAACTTACCAGATAGATTCAGGGTGCGCCACTCCCGGTTGTCGAGGCCCATCGCACGGGAGCAAATAGCAGCAGCCCGCCGTGACTGGGTGTGAATCGTCTCGAATATTGATTTTAGTCCTTTTGTGCGCGTGTGCCCGCACCGTTCAAGTGGCCGAGCAGGCAATAGAACATGTTTTACCGCGTGGGTTCGGTAGAATCCAAATTTTGTCCTCACGTTTAAGGAAGGCTCATGGCTCAGCCCTACAGTGCGCGCAGTCGCGCCATCGAACCCTTTCATGTCATGGCGTTGCTGGCGCGAGCCAATGAACTGCAAGCGGCGGGTCATGATGTGATTCATCTGGAGATCGGCGAGCCGGACTTCACCACGGCCGAGCCCATCATCCAGGCGGGCCAGGCAGCGTTGGCCAACGGCAAAACCCGCTACACCGCGGCGCGTGGGTTGCCTGAGTTGCGCGAGGCCATCAGCGGTTTCTATCAGCAGCGCTACGGGTTGAGTGTCGATCCTGAGCGCATCCTGATTACGCCCGGTGGCTCCGGTGCCTTGTTACTGGCGAGCAGCTTGCTGGTGGACCCCGGCAAGCACTGGCTGCTGGCGGACCCCGGCTACCCCTGTAACCGGCATTTCCTGCGGCTGGTGGAAGGTGCGGCGCAACTGGTGCCGGTGGGCCCGGAGGTGCGTTACCAATTGAATGCCGATCTGGTTGAAAAGTATTGGGATCACGACAGCGTTGGTGCATTGGTGGCGTCGCCTGCCAACCCTACCGGTACGATTCTCACACGCGATGAATTGGCCGGGTTGTCGAGTGCGATCAGGGCGCATAAGGGCCACCTGGTAGTGGACGAGATCTATCACGGCCTCACTTACGGCACCGACGCCGCCAGCGTCCTGGAAGTCGACGACGATGCCTTTGTCCTGAACAGTTTTTCGAAGTATTTCGGCATGACCGGCTGGCGCCTGGGTTGGCTGGTAGCACCGCCCGCTGCTGTCGGGGAATTGGAGAAACTGGCGCAAAACCTCTACATCAGCGCGCCAAGTATGGCCCAGCATGCGGCACTGGCCTGCTTTACCCCGCAAACCCTGGGGATTCTGGAGGAGCGCCGCGCGGAGTTTGGTCGTCGTCGGGACTTTCTGCTGCCTGCTTTGCGCGACTTGGGCTTCGGCATCGCCGTGGAGCCTGAGGGCGCTTTCTACTTGTATGCCGATATCCGCGCGTTCGGCGGTGATGCCTTCGCATTCTGCCGTCATTTCCTCGAAACGGAGCATGTCGCCTTTACGCCCGGGCTGGATTTCGGACGCTATCAAGCCAGTCACCATGTGCGTTTTGCCTACACGCAAAACCTTGATCGGCTGCAAGAGGCGGTAGAACGGATTGCCCGTGGGCTGCGGAGCTGGCAAGGCTGATGCGCTTTCATCCTCCTCTGGAACAAGGGCGGCTGATTCGCCGCTACAAGCGCTTTCTCACCGATATTGAAACGGTTACCGGCGAGTTGCTGACCATTCACTGCCCGAACACCGGGTCGATGCTCAATTGCATGCTGGAGGGTGGGCAAGTCTGGTTCAGCCGCTCCGACGACCCCAAGCGCAAGCTGCCGGGCACCTGGGAGATCGCCGAAACGCCCCAAGGCCGACTGGCATGCGTCAACACGGCGCGCGCCAATCAGTTGGTAGAAGAAGCCCTGCACGCCGGGGTGATCACCGAGCTCAACGGCTTTAATGCGTTGAAGCGCGAAGTGCCCTACGGCCAGGAAAAAAGCCGCATCGACTTTCGCCTGGAATATCCCCATGGCGCAGCCTATGTGGAGGTGAAAAGCGTCACCCTGGGTTTTGACGGCTCGGCGGTAGCGGCTTTTCCCGACGCAGTGACCCAGCGCGGCGCCAAGCACTTGCGTGAGCTGGCGCACTTGGCGCGTGCCGGTGTGCGGGCGGTGCAGTTGTATTGCGTCAATCTCTCCGGGATCGAGGCGGTGCGGCCTGCGGTGGAGATTGATGCCGGTTATGCCGCTGCGCTGCGTGAGGCCAAGGCTGCCGGTGTGGAGGTCCTGGCCTATGGTGTGCGAGTGACGCCTGAGGAAATTTACGTCGACCGTCGGTTGGATGTAGTGCTGGGCGACTAGAGTTCAACCCACAAGCCTTGTTCGTCTTCGCGGCCGTGCAGAGGCGTGAGGCTTTGGCCGGCACAGGGGCCGGCGATGCATTCGCCGCTCTCGATCAGAAACAGCGCGCCATGGGTGGCGCACTGGATCAGGCTGGCGCTGGGGTCCAGGAACCGGTCGGGCTGCCACTCCAGTGGAATGCCGCGATGGGGGCAACGGTTGATATAGAAGTAGGCAACGCCGTCTCGGCGCACGGCCAATAGTTTGCAACCGTCGATTTCAAAGCCACGGCTGCTGTCGGGCGCGAGCATGTCGGAGGGGCAGAGAAACTTCATTTCAATCCTTAAGTGCCTTGACGTTCAAATGCAAACAATTATCAAATGCCCGCTTCGCCCGTCGGCTGACCGGGTGCTTCATACGATGTAAGGCGGGCGTTATCTGTCACATCAATGAGCGCTTGAGTGGCCCTGCCTTTGGAAGGAAACCCTGTTATGCGCCTGAGTACCAGCGCTATTGCGCTTGTTGCTTCACTGCTGGTCAACCACGGGGCACAAGCCTCTGAACAGCCACAACGCTGGGTCAGTGCCGGTGGGGCGTTGTCGGAATGGGTGACGGCCTTGGGCGCGGAGTCTAAGTTGGTGGGGGTCGACACCACCAGCCAGCACCCGGCGTCGCTCAAGGCATTACCGAGTATTGGTTACCAGCGGCAACTGTCGGCTGAGGGCATTCTCAGCCTGCGCCCGCAAATCCTTGTCGGTACCGAAGAAATGGGGCCGCCGCCTGTGCTGGCGCAGATTCGTGGTGCCGGTGTGCAGGTGGAAATGTTCTCGGCCCAACCGGATTTGCCGGCCTTGAAAGGCAACCTGCAGCACTTGGGCAAATTGCTGGGAAGTGAAGCCAAGGCGAACGAACTGTTTACCGGGTATGAGCACGCCCTAGAGCAGCAGAAGCAGTGGGTCGCCAAAGCGCAGGCTACACAAAAGGTGCCGGGTGTGCTGTTGTTGCTGGGCCACGCGGGTGGCAAGCCGCTGATTGCGGGTAAAGACACGGCCGCCGATTGGATAGTGCAGCAAGCGGGTGGCCATAACCTGGCGACCCACACCGGTTACAAACCGTTTTCGGTCGAGTCGCTGGCGGGGTTGAGCCCTGACGTGTTGGTATTTGCCGACCGCGCTTTGACCGGCGATGCGGCGCGTGCGGCCCTGTTCAAAGAGAACCCGATCCTGGCTTCAACCCCGGCGGCCAAGCAGGGGCGAGTGTTTGAGTTGGACCCGACCCTGCTGGTCGGCGGCCTCGGACCGCGTTTGCCGAAAAGCCTGGCTGAGCTGTCTGCCGGGTTCTATCCACTCCAGGCCACACCAGCCCCATGACCACATTGGTAAAACCGAAGACGCTGTTTGTCGGGTTGTCGCTGTTATGTGTCTTGGCAATCTGGCTTTCGTTGGCACTGGGGCCTGTCAGCCTGCCATTGCTGGATACGCTCAAGGCCGCGTTGCGCTTGATAGGCTTGCCGATTGAAGCGCAAGGTCTGGAGCAGGCCGAATTGATTCTGGGGCAAATCCGTCTTCCGCGCACGTTGCTGGGCTTGGCGGTGGGCGGTGTGTTGGCGCTGTCGGGTGTGGCGATGCAGGGCCTGTTTCGCAACCCGTTGGCTGATCCCGGGCTGGTCGGGGTGTCCAGCGGCGCTGCGCTGGGGGCGGCGATCGCGATTGTCGGTGGTTCGTTTTTTGGCGGATTGCCGGATGCCTTCGGCCCCTATTTGTTGTCGCTGTGTGCATTTCTTGGTGGTTTGGGTGTTACCGCGCTGGTCTACCGGTTGGGGCGCCGCAATGGCCAGACAAATGTCGCGACGATGTTGCTGGCCGGCATCGCACTCACGGCCCTCGGCAGCTCGGCGGTGGGCCTGTTCACCTATTTGGCGGACGACGCCACCTTGCGCACCCTGACTTTCTGGAACCTGGGCAGCCTCAATGGCGCCAGCTATTCGCGGTTATGGCCATTGCTGCTGGTGAGCGCGGGTGTGGCACTTTGGTTGCCACGCCGGGCCAATGCGTTGAATGCACTGTTATTGGGTGAGTCCGAGGCCAATCACTTGGGCATTGATGTCGAAGGGCTCAAGCGCGAGTTGGTGTTCTGCACGGCGCTGGGGGTGGGCGCTGCGGTAGCGGCGGCGGGGATGATCGGATTTGTCGGCCTGGTGGTGCCGCATCTGGTGCGGTTGCTGGCGGGTCCGGACCATCGGGTGCTGTTGCCGGCGTCTGTGCTGGCCGGCGCAAGCCTGTTGTTGTTTGCGGACTTGGTGGCGCGCCTGGCCCTTGCACCTGCTGAGCTGCCGATCGGCATCGTGACCGCGTTCATTGGCGCGCCGTTCTTTCTCTATCTGTTGTTGCGGGGGCGCGCCTGATGCTACGTGTGGAAGGGCTGCAGATTCGGCGCGGTCACAAGGTTGTGTTGACGGATATCACGCTGGATCTGTTGCCAGGCGAAGTGCTCGGTGTGCTCGGGCCTAACGGCGCCGGCAAAAGTACCTTGCTCGGTGCGTTGTGCGGGGAGTTGCATCCGGACCAGGGCAATGTATGGCTGGCTCAACAGGCGTTGGCGCATTGGAGCGGCCCGCAACGTGCCCGGTGCCTGGCGGTATTACCGCAGACGTCGACCCTGGATTTTGCTTTTCGTGTCGAAGAGGTCGTCGGCATGGGCCGCTTGCCCCATCAGACAGGGAAGGCGCGTGATGAGGAAATCATCGCCGCTGCCTTGCATGCGGCGGATGTCGGGCATTTGAGTGGTCGCAGCTATTTGGCTTTGTCCGGCGGCGAACGCCAACGTGTGCACCTGGCACGGGTGCTGGCGCAGCTATGGCCGGGCGAAGCGGGTCAAACCTTGCTGCTGGATGAGCCGACATCAATGCTGGATCCTCTGCATCAACACACGACGTTGCAGGCTATTCGTCGTTTTGCCGACCAAGGGGCCGCGGTATTAGTGATTCTGCATGACCTGAACCTGGCGGCTCGCTACTGCGATCGTATTCTATTGCTGGAAAACGGCCGCCCACATGCCCTGGACACGCCGTCGAAGGTGTTTCAGCCGGACTTGCTCAAGGCCGTGTTTGGTTTGGATGTGCTGGTTCAACCGCATCCGGAACTCGGGCATCCGTTGATTATTGCGCGCTGAGCGCAGCTTTACGGGCAGCTTTTTATAGGCAAAAAAAGACCCGGCAAGAGCCGGGTCAAATAACCGTGATTAGCCTGATGAGGAGATAATCTGAGAGTCCGAACCAAGGGTCTTTCAGTTTATCGGCTGATCTCGCGACCAGTTGTGATAATCATAACGATTCTCATTTGTGAGTCAACAGTTGTTTTTGCAGCTTTCCGAGTTTTCTCAAAAAAATGTCTGGAATGCCTGTAAATACTGGGCTTCGTGGCAGTTCTAATTCTTCTGACGCGCTGAAATTGCATCCAGCTGACGGTTCAACGCCTCTTTGCGCTCTGCGGGAATGTCGTTCCAGTGCACATCCATCAGTGCGCCTTCAATGGCATACAGCAGCACTTTCGATGCCCGGAAACCGCGGGTCCGTACGGCTCGGTAGGCATCAACCGCGCCCAGGCGGCGCAAGTCCGAAGCGCTATGGATACCCACCGCATGCAGCCATTGCGCTGACGTCTTGCCAAGGTTTTTCAGGTGTTGCAGCTCATCGTTCATCAAGCCTCCTTGCGACGGCCGAATGGTGCGGTGGGTATCGTGACCAGGCAAACCTGAAAAGGAGTGTAGCGCTCAGTAGGAAAAGCGTAGTTCTTTGGGCGGAAACGGCTGAAAAGCTATAAGAGTGACACCGCATTTTCAGCGACAGGCAGGCGAGCAATGGCCGACACGCTTGAGGGCGTGCCGGGGGCGCGGAAGGCGGGTTTACTTGGTGCGGTAACGAAGCCGGGTGCCGAAATTGACGGACATCAGGATCTCATCGGCGGTCAATTCTGGTGGAAAGTAGGTTCCGGAGATCTGTGCATGGGCCAGGCTGGCGCCTTCCAACGAGCAGTCGCGTAGATCCAGGCCGCGCAGGTCGGCTGAGCGGAAATAGGCATCGGTGAAGTCCACGCCCGTGGCATCCAGTTCGCGCAGGTCCAGCCCTCGAAAGTCACCGCCGCGCAGGTTGATGACACCATCTTTAGGGCGCTCATGGTTAAAGCCACGAATGTCGTCTTTGTGCAGGAGCGCGTAGAGCGGAGTATCAAGCAGTTTGGGCTGACCCATGATGGCGACTCCTGGTGGAATTATGACGCCATTATAGTGCCACTATTTCTTGGCCGTGCGCTGCAGTTCAGTGACACGGCCAAGAAATATTTCTTACAGGCCGGGTAGGCGCTGACGAATGTGCGCCACGAGTGCGTCGAGAGTCCCGCTTTCATTGGTCTCTACGCGTTTGCTCAGGAGCAGCTCCTCGGCAGTCAGGGCGTCGCGGTGGGCTTGCTGCTCTTCAATAACAGTGAGCGTCGCGTCAGAAGGATCGTTTTTGTCTGCCTGACGTTGTGCCAACCAACTGGTGATAACGGCTTGTGGTGCATTGCAGTCCAGAATCAGGAAAGGCGCCCCCGTGGCCTCGGCTACCTTGGCTGCTGCTTCACGCTGCTCGCGCTTCAGGAAGGTGGCGTCCAGCACCACCGGGAAGCCCGCGCGCAGCACCGTGTCGGCAATTTCGTTCAGGCGCGCGTAAGTCACAGCGCTGGCATCTTGGCTATAGATTCCGGCCTGCGGGGCGTTCTCGATCTGCTGCTCACCAAACAAGCGCTTGCGCTCAACATCCGAGCGCAGGCGTATGGCACCCAACGCTTCAACAAGGCGCATGGCGACGTGGCTTTTGCCCACGGCCGATACGCCGTGGGTAATTGCCAGGAAGCGCGAAGGAATGGTGCTGTAGCTTTCCGCCAGGTTGGCGTAGTTACGATATTGGCGCAGGGTGGTGGCGCGTTGCACCGGGTCGGCTTCGCTCGGCATGCTGAACAGTGCAACCTTGGCGCGTACCAATGCTCGGTAGGCTTTATAGAAATTCAGTACCTCAAGGCCCTGATAATCGCCGGTCAATTCCAGATACTGGCTGATAAAGCGTCGCGCCAGGGATTTGAGGCCGCGGTCTTCCAGGTCCATGGCCAGGAAGGCGGTGTCGGCGTACACATCGGTGAAGCGGAACGGCTCATTGAATTCGATGCAGTCGAAGATCACGACTTTGCCATCGATCAAGGTGGCGTTACCCAAATGGATATCACCGTGGCATTCGCGGGTGAACCCATCGCGCTTGCGTTGTGCCAGCAGTGGTTTGAGGCGTTCGAAGCTGCTTTCGGCCCAGGCTTGCAGCGCTTCCAATTGAACCAGGTCGGCCTTGTCACTGAGGAACGGGCGGATTTGTTCGAAGTTTTGGCGTACCGGTGCCATCACTTCGTCCGGGGTGCCGGCAGGGTGGTCTTGTGGAACCTTCGGCGCATTGAGGTGGAAGTGCGCGATTTGCTTGGCCATTTCATCGATGTGCGTGCTGGTCAGCTCGCCGTTTGCCTGCAAGGTGCTGAGCATCTGGCTTTGCGGGAACTGGCGCATTTTCAACGCGTACTCGATCACTGGGCCTTCGCCGCCGATTTGCGGGGCTTCGGCGGTACCCGTGATAGGTAACACCTCAAGGTACAAATCTTCGGTTAGGCGCTGGTTCAGGCGCAATTCTTCACGACAGAAGTGGCCGCGATCATCCAGGCTGGTGAAGTCCAGAAAGCCGAAGTTCATCGGTTTCTTCAGTTTATAAGCATAAGAGCCAGTCAGTATCACCCAGGAAATATGGGTCTCGATGACTTGAAACGCTTCAACCGGGTGAGGGTATAAAGCCGGGTTTTGCAGGGCAGCGATCAGGGACTGGCTCACGGGCGATCCTTCAAAGTCTGGGAGAAATCATGGCGGGCATTATGGCCGCTACAGCCGGTCATGCAAACCGCTGTCCGGCTCATGTTGATCATCAATAAAGTGCGTATAATCCGCCGCCATGACTCGAACCCGATCTCCCCGTTCCCGTAAAAAACCTCCTTCCCGCGGCATGCGTCTCTGGTTGGGCTGGGCGCTCAAGCTCAGCCTGGTGGGCCTCGTGGTGCTTGCCGGCTTCGCGGTGTACCTCGACGCTGTGGTTCAGGAGAAATTCTCCGGCAAGCGCTGGACCATCCCGGCCAAGGTATACGCTCGCCCGCTGGAATTGTTCACCGGCCAGAAACTGAGCAAGGATGACTTCCTCACTGAGCTCGACGCGCTGGGCTATCGTCGCGAACCCGTGAGCAACGGCCCGGGCGCGGCTGCCGTCAGTGGCAATACCGTCGACCTGAACACCCGTGGCTTCCAGTTCTATGAGGGCCTGGAAAAAGCTCAGCCGGTGCGCGTGCGCTTCTCCGGCGATTATGTGGCTGAGCTGTCCTCGCTCAATGGCTCGAAATTACCCGTGGTCCGGCTGGAGCCGCTGCTGATCGGCGGCATTTACCCGAAGAACCTTGAAGATCGCATCCTGATCAAGCTCGACCAAGTACCTCCGTACCTGCTGGAAACCCTGGTCGCGGTAGAAGACCGCGATTTCTACAGCCACTGGGGCGTGTCGCCGAAGTCGATTGCCCGGGCTATCTGGGTCAACACGTCCGGCGGCAGGATGACTCAGGGTGGCAGTACGCTTACGCAACAACTGGTCAAGAACTTCTACCTGACCAATGAGCGCAGCCTCACCCGCAAGCTCACCGAAGCCATGATGGCGATGTTGCTGGAACTGCATTACAGCAAGCAGGAGATCCTCGAGGCGTACCTCAACGAGGTATTCGTCGGTCAGGATGGCCAGCGTGCGGTGCACGGCTTCGGCCTGGCCAGCCAGTTCTTCTTTGGCCAGCCGTTGTCCGAATTGAAACTGCATCAAGTCGCGTTGCTGGTGGGGATGGTCAAGGGGCCTTCCTACTACAACCCACGTCGCAACCCGGAGCGTGCCCTCGAGCGCCGCAAT
Source organism: Pseudomonas sp. MWU13-2517 (assembly GCF_023242545.1). NCBI lineage: Bacteria > Pseudomonadati > Pseudomonadota > Gammaproteobacteria > Pseudomonadales > Pseudomonadaceae > Pseudomonas > Pseudomonas sp. MWU13-2517. The sequence goes on from NZ_JALMFA010000021.1 coordinate 103,847, forward strand.
CTGGTGCTTGATGTATTGGAGCAGCAGGGCGTCGCCACCGCCGAACAAGTAGCTGCGGCGAAGAAAATGCCACTGGGTGTGACAACTCGCGGCAAGCTCGCCGACAGTTCCTTCCCAGGCTTTATCGACCTGGTCAAACGCCAACTGCGTGAAGACTACCGCGACGAAGACTTGACCGAAGAAGGCTTGCGGATCTTCACCAGCTTCGACCCGATTCTGCAGATGAAGGCCGAAGCGTCCGTCAATGACACCTTCAAGCGTCTGACAGGTCGCAAGGGCTCGGATGAAGTGGAAGCGGCCATGGTTGTGACCAACCCGGAAACCGGTGAAGTCCAGGCCATGATCGGCAGTCGCCAAGCCAGTTTTGCCGGGTTCAACCGTGCACTGGATGCCGTGCGCCCGATCGGCTCGCTGGTCAAGCCCGCGGTCTACCTGACGGCCTTGGAGAAACCGAGCAAATACACCCTGACCAGTTGGCTGTCGGATGATCCGCTGTCGGTCAAAGGTGCCGATGGCCAAGTGTGGACGCCGCAGAACTTTGATCGTCGCTCCCACGGCACCGTGTTCCTGTATCAGGGCCTGGCGCATTCCTACAATATCTCCACCTCGCGCCTTGGGCTTGAAGTGGGTGTGCCGAATGTGCTGAAAACCTTGGGGCGCCTGGGCATCAATCGTGAGTTTCCGGCGTTCCCGTCGATGCTGCTGGGCGCCGGGGCCATGACCCCGATGGAAGTGGCCACGATGTACCAGACTCTCGCCAACGGTGGTTTCAATACACCGATGCGCGGCATTCGCAGCGTGCTGACCGCCGAGGGTGAGCCGCTCAAACGTTATCCGTTCCAGATTCAGCAACGCTTCGACGCGGGCTCCATCTACCTGATTCAGAACGCTATGCAACGCGTGATGCGTGAAGGCACCGGGCGTTCGGTCTACAGCGTGCTGCCATCCAACCTGACGCTGGCGGGCAAGACCGGTACCAGTAACGATTCTCGCGACAGCTGGTTCGCCGGCTTCGGCCAGGACGTGCTGGCGGTGGTGTGGCTGGGCCGAGATGACAACGGCAAGACACCATTCACCGGTGCCACCGGTGCATTGCAGGTCTGGACCAGCTTCATGCGCAAGGCTGATCCGCTGCCGCTGAACATGCCGCAGCCGGACAACATCGTGCAGGCGTGGATTGATCCGCACACCGGCCAGGGTTCTGATGCCAACTGTCCGGGCGCGGTACAGATGCCGTATATTCGCGGCAGCGAGCCACCACCAGGCGCCGCGTGCGGTGGCAGTGCCCCCGCTGGTGCGGAGTCGGTGATGGATTGGGTCAAGGGCTGGATGAATTAAGCAAAGAGGGTTTCAAGTGAACAAGTGGTGGATTCCAGCTATTACAGCTCTGGCTTTGCTCAACGGTTGCTCCAGTGTGCAACGCGGCTCCATTCCCGTGGTGGATTCGAGCACGACCGTTTCCAACAACGACCGGATTTCGGCCAATGGCGGTTTCCGTCAGACCGTCGTCAAGCGTCCTGCCCAGGCGCCTCAAGCCGTGCCGCAGGATTCGGGTGTGGTCGTCATGGTGCCGGGTGCCGGTGCTGCTACGTCGGCGCCGATCAGTGCCGAGCCGTGGACGCCCGGGCCGAGCACTTCGGGTCCGATTGATTCGGCGCCGGTCCAGGCCGCACCGATCAATCAGGGTACCTACAACATGCCACCATCCACACCGAGCGGCATTCCTTCGTCGAGTGCTGGCGGTCTGTCGGCTGACGAGCAATTGGACGGACCCGTACTGGCTTTGCTCACGACCGCCCAGCAACAGCAAGCCGGTGGTGACTTGAACGGCGCATCGTCGAGCCTTGAGCGTGCCCAGCGTGTGGCACCGCGCGAGCCGCAAGTGCTGTATCGACTTGCCCAGGTGCGTATGGCTCAGGGTGATGCACCGCAAGCCGAACAGTTCGCCCGTCGTGGCCTGAGCCTGGCCAATGGTCGCCCCGACCTGCAGGCCAACCTGTGGGCTTTGATTGGTGATGCGCGTGCGGCCCAAGGTGATGCCGCCGGTGCTGCCCAAGCGCGGCAGAAAGCCAAGGTCAGCCTCTGATGGATGCACGTTTGCCCGCGATTGCCGAACAGTTGTTGTTGATCGAGCGCGAGTTGCGTGTGCAGGGCTGGTGGGACGAAGTCCCTCCCAGCGTCGATGCACTCGGCAGCGTCGAGCCCTTTGCGGTCGATACTTTGGACTTCCATCAGTGGCTGCAATGGATCTTCCTGGTGCGCATGAAGCAGATTCTCGAGCAGGATCTGCCACTGCCCAATGCGTCGGGAATCCTGGAAATGGCTGAGATGGTCTACGCTGATCGGCCGGTGGAAAGCCTTGGTTTGCGTAATGCGCTGAAAAAGTTCGACCAACTGATCGTCGACGCTCGTTAATTGCCTGACTGCCGGTTTTTTCGGCAGTCTTGCGCATATTTCTACCGCTTGACGACATTCAGGCGAGTTTTATCCCTCCTCAAACCCCTTTCTTCTACGTTCTCGTGCGCTTTGTTGGAAAAAAGCGCAATTATTGCTTGACTTGAAGGGGCTGAAACAGAAGAATCCAAAGTCCGCTGTATCGGGACTGCCAGAAGCAGGCCCGCTCAGCAGATCATGAGGCGCACATCCGCGCCGACCTGTAACACCCGCAACGCGTTACCTCGCGCTGGGTGGGAAAAGCCCGCAACACTTGGGACGATCCCAATACTTGCTCAGTCAGTGCTGACGTAGTCGGCGACCACCGTCGCTCATGCTCTGTTGAGAAGTAAACCTATTAAGACCCGTCGGTTTCAACGGACGGTATTCTGGCGTTTTAGAGGTGAACAACGTGGAGCTTTTATCTGGTGGTGAGATGCTCGTCCGCTTTTTGCGTGACGAAGGCGTCGACTATATCTACGGGTACCCAGGTGGTGCTCTGTTGCATGTTTACGACGCACTGTTCAAGGAACCGGCTGTTACCCACATCCTGGTTCGCCACGAACAGGCCGCGACCCATATGGCTGACGGTTACGCCCGCGCCACCGGTAAAGCCGGCGTGGTACTCGTAACGTCCGGCCCAGGCGCAACCAATGCCATTACCGGCATCGCGACTGCGTATATGGACTCCATCCCGATGGTGATCATTTCCGGCCAGGTGCCAAGCACCATGGTAGGTACCGATGCATTCCAGGAAACCGACATGATCGGTATCTCCCGGCCGATCGTGAAACACAGCTTCATGATCAAGCATCCGTCGGAAATCCCGGAAGTCATGAAAAAGGCCTTCTACCTCGCACAGTCCGGTCGCCCGGGTCCTGTGGTGGTCGATGTCCCGAAAGACATGACCAACCCGGCAGAAAAATTCGAATACATCTTCCCGAAGAAAGCCAAGCTGCGTTCCTACAGCCCGGCCGTTCGTGGGCACTCGGGTCAAATTCGCAAGGCGGCGGAAATGCTCCTGGCGGCCAAGCGCCCTGTGTTGTACTCGGGCGGTGGCGTGATTCTGGGGGGCGGTTCCGCGCCGCTCACCGAACTGGCCAAACTGCTTAACCTGCCGGTAACTAATACCTTGATGGGCCTTGGCGCGTTTCCGGGTACGGACCGTCAGTTCGTCGGCATGCTCGGTATGCACGGCAGCTACACCGCCAACCTTGCCATGCACCACGCCGATGTGATTCTGGCGGTCGGCGCGCGGTTCGATGACCGTGTGATCAATGGCGCGAGCAAATTCTGCCCGAATGCCAAGATCATCCACATCGACATCGACCCGGCGTCCATCTCCAAGACCATCAAGGCCGATGTGCCCATCGTGGGGCCGGTGGAAAGCGTATTGACCGAAATGGTCGCCGCGCTCAAGGACATCGGCGAAGCGCCGAACAAAGAGTCCGTTGCCAGCTGGTGGAAGCAGATCGATGAATGGCGCGGTGACCGCGGCCTGTTCCCTTACGACAAGGGTGACGGCAGCATCATCAAGCCACAAACCGTGATCGAGACCCTGTGCGAAGTGACCAAGGGCGACGCCTTTGTGACCTCCGACGTGGGCCAGCACCAGATGTTCGCCGCGCAATACTATAAGTTCGATAAGCCTAACCGCTGGATCAACTCCGGTGGCCTGGGCACGATGGGCTTTGGTTTCCCGGCCGCCATGGGTGTGAAACTGAGCTTCCCTGACGCCGACGTTGCATGCGTCACCGGTGAGGGCAGCATCCAGATGAACATCCAGGAGCTGTCGACCTGCCTGCAGTACGGCCTTCCGGTGAAGATCGTGTGCTTGAACAACGGCGTGCTGGGCATGGTTCGTCAATGGCAGGACATGAGCTACAACAGTCGTCACTCCCATTCCTACATGGAGTCGCTGCCAGATTTCGTCAAGTTGGTTGAAGCCTATGGCCACGTCGGCATTCGCATCACTGAATTGAAAGATCTGAAGCCGAAGATGGAAGAGGCGTTCGCCATGAAGGACCGCCTGGTGTTCATCGATATTCAGGTGGATACCAGCGAGCACGTCTACCCAATGCAGATCAAAGACGGCTCTATGCGCGACATGTGGTTGAACAAGACGGAGCGTACTTAATCATGCGGCATATTATCTCCCTGCTTCTGGAGAACGAACCCGGCGCTCTGTCTCGTGTTGTCGGCCTGTTTTCGCAACGTAACTACAACATCGAAAGCCTGACTGTGGCTCCAACCGAAGACCCGACCCTGTCGCGCCTGACGTTGACCACCGTGGGCCACGATGAAGTGATCGAGCAGATCACCAAGAACCTCAACAAGCTGATCGAAGTGGTCAAGCTGGTCGACCTGTCGGAGAGTGCCCACATCGAGCGCGAGCTGATGCTGGTTAAAGTCAAGGCCACGGGTGCTCAACGTGCCGAGATCAAGCGCACGACCGACATTTATCGCGGGCAGATCGTCGATGTGAGCGCCAGCGTTTATACCGTTCAACTGACCGGTACAAGCGACAAGCTGGACAGCTTCATCCAGTCGATCGGGACGGCCTCGATTCTGGAAACGGTACGCAGTGGTGTCACCGGGATTGCCCGTGGCGACAAAGTACTCAGCATCTAACCCAAATTAGCGAATGGCCTTACGGCCTGGATATATAGAGGAACCTCATGAAAGTTTATTACGATAAAGATTGTGACCTGTCGATCATCCAGGGCAAGAAAGTCGCCATCATCGGCTACGGCTCCCAGGGGCACGCACAAGCCTGCAACCTGAAAGATTCCGGCGTTGACGTGACTGTCGGCCTGCGCAAAGGCTCGGCTACCGTTGCCAAGGCAGAAGCCCATGGCCTGAAAGTAACTGATGTTGCTTCCGCTGTTGCTGCTGCCGACCTGGTCATGATCCTGACCCCGGACGAGTTCCAGTCCGCGCTGTACAAAAATGAAATCGAGCCGAACATCAAGAAGGGCGCCACCCTGGCGTTCTCCCACGGTTTCGCGATTCACTACAACCAGGTGGTGCCACGCGCCGACCTCGACGTGATCATGATCGCGCCTAAGGCGCCGGGTCACACCGTACGTTCCGAGTTCGTCAAAGGCGGTGGTATTCCTGACCTGATCGCGATCTACCAGGACGCTTCGGGCAATGCCAAGAACGTTGCGCTGTCCTATGCCTCCGGCGTCGGTGGCGGTCGTACCGGTATCATCGAAACCACCTTCAAGGACGAGACCGAAACTGACCTGTTCGGCGAGCAAGCCGTTCTGTGTGGCGGTACCGTAGAGCTGGTCAAGGCTGGTTTCGAAACCTTGGTTGAAGCTGGCTACGCGCCGGAGATGGCCTACTTCGAATGCCTGCACGAACTGAAGCTGATCGTTGACCTCATGTACGAAGGCGGTATCGCCAACATGAACTACTCGATCTCCAACAACGCCGAATACGGCGAGTACGTGACCGGTCCGGAAGTGATCAACGCTGAGTCGCGTCAGGCTATGCGCAACGCTCTGAAACGTATTCAGGACGGCGAATACGCCAAAATGTTCATCAGCGAAGGCGCAACCGGCTACCCTTCGATGACCGCCAAGCGTCGTAACAACGCCGCTCACGGTATCGAAATTATCGGTGAGCAACTGCGCTCCATGATGCCGTGGATCGGTGCCAACAAGATCGTCGACAAAGCCAAAAACTAAGTCGGATGCATCAAGGGAAAACGCGGCCTAGGCCGCGTTTTTTCGTTTGGGAGAGCGGGTTCTGGTATAAAGCTGCATCGTTTGCGGGCGAACACACGCCGCAAGTACTTGTCGAATTTTTTCAAACAGTTGCAAGGTAAAGTCCATGAGCGAACGTCCCGACGAGCCAAACAAGGCTTCTGACGCCGAAAGCCTGCTGCCAATCGATGAGCATGTCGAAGAAGGGCATGACGCGGAAGGCCGCAAGGTCCGGCATCGTGGCATCTATCTTCTGCCCAACCTGTTCACCACGGCGAACCTGTTTGCCGGGTTCTATTCCATCATCAACTCCATGAGTGCCCAAAGCGCCCTGGCGGCAGGTGATGCCGCGAGTGCCAGCAAGTATTTCGGCTTTGCCGCCATCGCGATTTTCGTGGCCATGGTGCTCGATGGCCTTGATGGTCGCGTTGCGCGCATGACCAATACTCAAAGCGCCTTCGGGGCAGAGTACGACTCGCTGTCGGACATGGTTGCCTTTGGCGTGGCTCCCGCGCTTCTGGCGTTTGCGTGGGCCCTGGGTGATATGGGCAAGGTCGGCTGGATGGTCGCCTTCATCTATGTCGCTGGTGCTGCCCTGCGCCTGGCCCGTTTCAACACTCAGGTGGGTACGGCTGACAAGCGTTACTTCATTGGCTTGGCCAGCCCGGCTGCTGCGGGAGTGGTGGCGGGTATCGTGTGGGCTTTCAGCGACTACGGCATCCAGGGTTCGAAAATGTCGTTCCTGGTGGCCTTGATGGTAGCGGCGGCCGGCATGCTGATGGTCAGCAATATCAAGTACAACAGCTTCAAGGAGTTCGACCTCAAGGGGCGTGTGCCTTTCGTGGCGATCCTGGTGGTGGTGTTGGTGTTCGCTGTAGTTTTCAGCGATCCGCCGCGCATTCTGTTGCTGGCCTTCCTGGCCTATGCCGCGTCGGGGCCGATTCAGTATTTGCTGCATCTGCGCCGGGACAAAACATTGCCTTAATGTAATTTCCCCCATACTCCGCAGTCTATTGGTGCATCAGCCTTCCAATACTGCGGAGTAGCCATGTTAATCAAACTTCCCAAAGCCTCCGATTGTCATGAATCGGATGTCACGCCTGAATCCTTCTACCTCTCTCGTCGTAGCTTGCTCGGTGGTGCGCTTGGCGGTATCGCCGCCAGTAGTTTGCCGCGCTGGGCCAGTGCTGATGATGCTTCGCGTTATGCTGATGTTGAGCCGGGCAAGGCGCCGGCCTGGTTCGCCGAGAAACTGTCGAGCGCCAAATGGCAGGCGGTTACGGTAAAGGACGAGGCTATTACGCCGTTCAAGGATGCAACTCACTACAACAACTTTTATGAGTTCGGTACCGACAAGGGGGACCCGGCGGCGAACGCGGGCTCACTCAAGACCGAACCCTGGAGTGTGGTGATTGATGGCGAGGTGGCTAAGCCGGGGCGTTATGCCTTGGAAGACTTCATGAAGCCTTATCAATTGGAGGAGCGGATCTACCGTTTGCGCTGTGTCGAAGCATGGTCGATGGTTATTCCGTGGATCGGCTTTCCGATCTCTGCCTTGCTCAAGCAGGTTGAGCCGACCTCAAATGCCAAGTACATCCGTTTTGAAACGCTTCAGGACCCTAAGAGCATGCCGGGTCAGCGTTCGAGTTTCGGCTTGATCGATTGGCCTTATGTAGAAGGGCTGCGCCTGGATGAGGCGATGAATCCTTTGGCAATCCTTGCTGTGGGCATGTATGGGCGGGAACTGCCTAACCAGAATGGTGCGCCGTTGCGTTTAGTGGTGCCGTGGAAGTATGGCTTCAAGAGCGTGAAGTCCATTGTGCGGATCAGTCTGGTTAGTGAGCAGCCTAAGACTACCTGGCAGAGCATTGCGGCCGACGAATATGGGTTCTACGCAAACGTGAACCCTACGGTCGATCATCCTCGTTGGACTCAGGCACGCGAGCGACGCCTGCCGAGCGGTTTGTTCAGTCCGAATGTGCGCGAGACGCAGATGTTCAATGGCTATTCGGATGAGGTCGCTTCTCTTTATACGGGCCTCGATTTGCGGAAGAACTACTGATGCGTTATCCGATCTGGCGCATTGGCGTGTTTATCGTGGCGGCGATATGGCCGTTTTACTGGCTCTATGAAGCATGGCGTTCTGTGCTCGGGCCTGATCCTGGGAAAGTGCTCATGGATCGGTTGGGGCTTGGGGCGTTGGTCTTGCTGTTGATCACCTTGAGCATGACACCGCTGCAGAAGCTTAGTGGGTGGGCTGGGTGGATTGCTGTCCGTCGACAGTTGGGGCTCTGGTGTTTCGCATATGTGGTTTTGCACCTGGCAGCTTATTGCTTGTTTATCCTGGGGCTTGATTGGTCGCAATTCGGGGTGGAGCTGCGTAAACGGCCTTACATTATTGTAGGTGCGCTGGGGTTCCTTTTCTTGTTGGTGCTTGCGGTGACTTCTAATCGCTATAGCCAGCGCCAGTTGGGTAGCCGTTGGAAGAAGCTGCATCGCCTGGTGTATGCCGTTCTTGGGCTCGGTTTACTGCATATGTTGTGGATTGTGCGGGCTGATCTGAAGGAGTGGGCCGTCTATGCGTCTATAGGTGCGCTCCTTTTAGTATTGCGATTGCCCCCAGTGATGCGCCGAATTCCCCGCCTTATTGCGAAAAAAGCACCTTCTGCAACAAAAACGTAATTAGCGCTTGACGGCAGAATCTGGAGGCCTATAATTCGCCCCACTTCCGGCGCAGTCGAAACTGAAAACTCCTTGTTAAACAAGATGTTACGCAGAATCAGCAGCGAACGGCTTCAGTTCATCGAAGCCCCGAAGGAGTTGATAGGGCAAGGTTGTTTGGCTCTATTAACGGTTCGATCTTCT